>JAGPDF010000007.1 GCA_018057705.1 Thermoanaerobaculia bacterium
CATGGCGAAGGTGACCGTGTTCGGCGCGCCGCTTGCGTCGCCGACGATCACCGGCCGGCCGCCCCAGAGCTCCAGATGCCGGGGCCGGTCCGCTTCGGTCTCGCCCGGTTCGTAGTCGAAGTCGTGGACGGCGGTGCCGGCGCTCCCCCAGGTGGGATCGAGGGGAAAGGTCCCCGTCGTCCCGAACTCGCGCCGGCGCGAGCGCATGCCGTCTCCGGCCTCGTTCAGGAGGTCCGCGTTCGTGACCATCAGCCCGTTGCCCTGCGGCGCGACTTGCGCCGGCCGGAGCGATTCGACGAGCGTCGCGCCGGCCGCGCCGGTGGTCGAGACGGCGCGCACGAAAGAGACGGTGCCGCCAATCGTCCCGCCGGAGACCAGCACGGTGCCGTCGCTCGCCAGCCTTAAGTCGTCGGCGGTCGAATCGGTCGAATTCGCCTCGACGAGCGGCAGCACGCCGTCGCCGGAGAAGTCGTCGTCAAAGCCGCCGCCAGGCAGATAGCGGAAGAGGAAGAGGTCGGTGTCGGTGACGCCACCCTCCTTGAACGGCGTCGCCAGCACATAGATCCGGCCGCGGGCGTCGAGCTCGAGATGGGCTTCGCCGTAGAAGCCGTCGGTGCCGGTGGCGAGGATTTCGAGCACGCCGTTGCCGTCGAAGCCGTTGTCGACGGCGCCCGTCGCCGTGAGGCCGACGAGAAAGAGGCGCCCCTTGGGGCCGCTCACTTCGGAGCGCACGAGCAGGATGATCCGGGTGGCCGTCACGGCGAGGGTCGGCCGGCGGATCTGCGCCAGGCCGAGAACCGAACAGGACTCGGTGTCGCAGAAGGAGAAGTCGTCGAAGAAGGCGAAGCCGGACGAGGCGAAATCGCTGTCCAGCGCGCACCCCCCCGCCTCGCGGTCGAAGCGCGCGATGAAGGCCCGCTCGACGTCTTCCGAACCCTGAAGGGTGACGGCGCCCGCGACGAGGAGCTGACCGTCGTCGGAGAGTCCCGCCGCGAGGCCGCGCGAGGTGACGCCGAACGGGAAGATCGAAGCGGTCGTCAGCTCGCAACTCAGCTCGTCGATGACCTGGCCCTCGGTGTCGAAGGCGCGCACGGCCAGGTCATCCTGAAGCAATGTCCTCGTCGCAACGAGAAAGAGCTCGCGATCGGCCGGCACGACGGCGGAGGTAACCACGTCCCACACGAAGAAGTCGTGGAAGATCTCCCAGAAGGTCGAGCCCCCGTCGCCGAAGCCGGCATCGAGATCGCCCTCGGCGGCGGCCGCCGGCAGGGGCGGCAGGAACATCGCTGCAACGAGCGAGAAAGTCAGCAGAAGGGGCGAAAAGCGGCGCATGAAGACTCCTCTCCCCTGACAACCGTCAGAATCCGGAACGGGGGGACACGCGGGAGGCGACGCCGGCCGGGAAGGCGCCATCGCTCTGGTCACCGGAAAGTCGGGATACTTCATGAACTGGTACGCCGAGGCAGGGCGCGGCGAAGGGTTCGAGCTCCACGTCCTGGTGCTCGGCATGGTGCTCGCGATCGCCTGGCGCGGCGGCGGGAGCGGATCGGTCGATCGGTGGCTCCTCGCGCGGCTGGACCGGCGCCGACCAGGAGGACTAGGGACTCTGCACGGATGACCAGGCGGAGGTCGTTCCCGACGCGAAGCCGTCGCTCCACAGGCCGTCGGGCACGAGGGCGTCGGCCACTCCGTTGATGTACTCCTCGATCGCCGTCCAGCCGGACGGCATCACCGTCGAGTGGTCGGCTCCGTTCGCCGGGTTCAGACCGTGGGTGAGCTCCCAGGCGTCGGCCATGCCATCGGCGTCGTTGTCGACCGGCGGCGTGCCGGGGGTCAGGCCGTCGAGCCAGTTCGCGGGGCGGCGATTACCCCACGCGCCGGTGCGGGTGGCGACGTCCTCCACCGCCCACCGGTTGACGATGTCGCGCGGGAAACTGCCCACCTTTTCCAGCAGGCCGCTCACCAAAGGGCTCCCGGAGCCGACGCCGATCGGCACGTAGCCGGCGAACGAAGAGAAGTCGAAGGGGCCCGGCGAGGTGAACTGGCTGGCGGCGACGCCGCAGCAGTAGAAGCCGTAGGCGGCTTCGAAGCCCGGCGTGGTGAACGGATTGTCGAAGCGGCCGTTGAAGTCGCCCGGATCCTCCACCCAGTTGTCCCACGAGTAGTAGCGCGTGGGGATCGGCGGCGACGGGTTTTCGGGGTCGATCCAGAGCGGGACGAGCGCCGCCGAGGGCCCGTCGATGTACCAGTTCCCGATCAGGTTGAAATCGCCGATCGCGGTCGCGCTGGTGCTGGCCGCGCCCACGAGGTTGTGGTGCACGAAGCCCTCTCGCCCGTTGTAGACCACGTTGTTGACGACGTCCGCCGGACCGGTCGAGAGCGCCGGCGTGCGGTTGCGGGCGTGGGCGAAGAGATTGTGGTGGATCGAAATCCGGCCGCCGAGAGGGTCGGAGGCTCCGCAGCTCGCGTCGTCGATGCAGGCGCGGTGGTTGATGATCCCGCAGTTGTGGGTCCAGCCGTTGCCCGGGTCGTAGATCGGATAGGTGATCGCCGACCACTGCAGCGTGACGTCGTAGGCGCCGCCCCAGGCGTCGATCGTCTCGTCGGCGCCGTGCGAGGCGTCGACGTGGTCGAGGATGAAGGTATGGGCGGTCGAGAACTGGATCGAGTCGTGCTGCGACGCAGGCCAGTCGCCGCCCGGGTCCGGCGGTCGGACGCGCAGGTGCCGGAGGATCATGTTGTTCGTCGGGTCGCCAAAGTCGGTGTAGAGGTGCCCGAGGATCGTGATCCCGGCGCCGGTCGCCGTCTGACCGGCGATCGTGACGTCGCCGTGGGGAATGCGGACGTCGCCCTGGATCAGGCCGGAGACCCGGAAGACGATGATTCGCGGCCCCGCCTGGTCGAGCGCCCACTGCAGGCTGCCGGAACCCGAGGTGTTGAGGTTCGTGACCCGCAACACCTGGCCACCGCGACCGCCGGTCGCTTTGGCGCCGAATCCCTGGGCGCCGGGGAAGGCCTGAAGGTCGCCCGCGTGCGCCGGGGCCGCCGGAGCCACCGGAGCCACCGGAGCCACGCCCAACGCCAGCGATGCGATGACGGCTCCGAGTGATGAGGTGATCTTTTTCATGTGCGGCGCGAGGCTAGCACGCGCTCGCGCAGGCGATATTCAGTGCTCCACAGACGAAAGCCGCAGGCGAATCGAGCACGCGGGGCCGGTCAGGTGGCAGCGACCTGTTCCGACTCGTCTTCGGCCTCGAGCGTCGGCGGCAGTCCGAAGGCGGCGAAGAGGTCGGGTCCGAAGGTGAGGATCTCTGCGATCGCCCCCTCCTCGATCCGCAGCACGTCCATCGCCAGCGCGTTCCAGGCGGGGTCGCCGGCGCGCCGGACGAAGGCCGCCACCGCCGGCAGTCCGTTGGCGCGCGTCGTCACGCAGCGCAGACGCCCGAACGCCTCCGTGCCGAATCCGGCGTCGACGAACATGCGGAGGATCGCGTCGCGGCCGGCGACGACCCCCACGTCCGGATCCGGCGGCATCCGGAACAGCGCGTCCTCGCGGATCAGCGAGACGAGCATCGAAACGTCGGGCCGCTCGGCGGCCTCGACGTAGCGTCGCACCAGCTCGCGCTCGCCGTCCCCGGCGTCGACACCGGCCGGCCACGCCGGCCGGCGCGGTGGGAGCTCCTTCCGCAGCGTCGCGCGCGCCCGCTGCAGCGCGCTGTTCGCGGCGGCGACGGAGAGCTCGAGCAGATCGGCCGACTCCTTCGCGGACCAGCCGAGGACGTCGCGCAGGATCAGCGTCGCCCGTTGCAACGGAGGGAGCCGTTGGATCACGGTGAGGAAGGCGATCTCGATCGTCTCGCGGGTGAGTGCGAGGGCTTCGGGCTCCGAGTCGCGCGGCGCTATCGGATCGAGCGGTTCGAGAAGTGCGTCCGGGAACGGCTGGAGCCAGGCGATATCGGCAAGCGGGCCGGCGCCAGAAGCTCCGACTTCGGAGGAGGCCGCCAGCGCGGTTCTCCGGGGATCGCGTGCGATCGCGTCGAGGCAGGCGTTCGTGGCGATCCGGTAGAGCCAGGGGCGGAGCGGCAGGCCCTCCTTGACGCTCTCCCGATAACGCCAGGCGCGCAGGAACGTCTCCTGCACCGCGTCCTCGGCGTCAGAGAGAGAGCCGAGCATCCGATAGCAATGGACGAGCAGCTCGCGGCGGCGGCGCTCGACGAGCGCCGTGAAGGCCGTGGCGTCGCCGCTGCGGACGGCGCCCCCCAGCGCCGCGGTTTCGTCCGTCTCGTTCGGGGTCGTCTTTTCGTTCATTGCGCTTCCCATTCTGTCCTCCCACGGCCCGGTGATCTACCTACGAGAGCTGATACCGCGAAAACCCTCGAAACTCATCGCCCGCACCGGGGAGCCGAAACTCCCGGTAGGCTCCGTCGCAGACAGGAAGGAGATCTCTCCGATGACCGTTACCGAAGTCCTCGCGCTGCTCCACGCCGAACGAGACGAACGGGGCATGACGCACTGGGAGAAGCTGGGCTCGAGAACCGCGGGGATGAAGAGCTACGGCATCGGGCTCTCCCGGCTGCGCAAGCTGGCCAAGAAGATCGGACGCGATCGCGAGCTCGCGAAGGCGCTCTGGAGATCCGACGCCTACGACGCCAGGGTGATCGCGCTTCTGGTCGACGATCCCGCGCGCATCACACGGGAGCAGGCCGAGGAACAGGTCGAAGAGCTGGCCGGCGGCATGCTGGCGCACGTGTTCGCTTCGTGCGACGCGACGCTCGCGAAGTCGCCGTTCGCCGTCGAACTGGCCGACCAGTGGGTTCGGAGCGAAGACCCCGTGCGTCGCGATTGCGGCTATGGGCTGCTCTACGAGGCGTCCAAGCTCACCGGCAAGAAGGCGCCGACCGAGGCGTTCTTCCTCGCCCATGTCGAGCGCATCTCGATGCGGATCGCGACCGAACCGGAGAGTGTCCGCCTGGCTATGGGAGCGGCGCTGATGGGGATCGGCAAGCGGAGTGCCGTGTTGAACGCGGCGGCGCTTGCGGTCGCGCGCGCCGTGGGCCCGATCGAGTTCAGCTCCGCGAGCGGCGACTGCGAGCCGTTCGACGTTGTCAAGCATCTGACCAGCGACCGGCTCAAAGAGAAGCTGGGGGTGTAGGGTCTGTTCGCCAACCTCACTGCGAGCGACGAGCTCCGCGGCTGGACGAACGCCGCGAGCAGGCGAGCCGCCATGACCGCCGGGGGCGTCATGCACCTGGCGACGTCCCGGGCCTCGAGGGCGGCGAGCCGGTGGTCCGGCTCCTCCAGCTGCGAGGAATTTTCTCCAGGCATAGAATCGCGTCGCCAGATCGGGGGCCCGTCGCGCTGCAAGTGGCGTCTGCGACCGAAGGGCCGCCCACAACTGAGCGAGGTGAGGCGATGAAGCTGGACCGGGTCTTCGCAATCAGGTTCGGCAGCGTCTACCCGCACTACGTTCAGAAGGCGGAGAAGAAGGACCGGACGAAGGAGGAGCTCGATCAGGTCCTCCGGTGGCTGACCGGCTACAGCCAGAAGCAGCTCGAAGAGCAGATCGAGCGCGGCGCAAGCCTCGAGATCTTCTTCGCCGAGGCTCCGGCCTTGCACCCGAACAGCTCGCTCATCCGCGGCGTCGTCTGCGGCATCCGCGTGGAGGATATCGAGGATCCCCTGATGCGGAAGATCCGCTACATGGACAAGCTGGTCGACGAGCTCGCCAAGGGAAAGGCGATGGAGAAGATCCTGCGGACGACCGGCGTGGGAGAGAGCGCGACGAAGGAGGTCACGACCCCATGAGAGGAAGGAGATGAGAGGTGGTTCGACTCGGGGGCGGCGATCCGCTACGACTCGCCTCGTACGGTGGGCCCTGGGGCTGCTGAGCGGCCTCTCTCCAGCGACCGCCCAGGTCTCGCCCGCTGACGAGCAGTTCCAGGTCAACCTCTTCACTACCAGCTACCAGGCGGTTCCCGAAGTCGCCAGCGACGGCTCGGGAAGGTTCGTCGTCGTCTGGGACAGCTACGGCTCGACTGGAGGGGATTCGAGCTCCTTCAGCATCCAGGCTCGGCGATTCGCTGCGGACGGCAGTCCCCTGGGCGGACAGTTCCAGATCAACTTCCACACCACCCTCGCGCAGGAGCATCCGAGCGTCGCGAGCGACAGCGACGGCAACTTCGTGGTCGTCTGGGACAGCAACAGCTCGACCGGGACCGATACCGACGGACGGAGCGTGCACGGGCAGCGCTTCGGCGCGAATGGCGCGACGCTCGGCCCGCAGTTCCAGGTCAACCTCGTCACCTCGGGCACGCAAGCGAGCGCCGCCGTCGCGCGACACTCCCAGGGCAGCTTCGTCATCGTCTGGGAGAGCGCCAGTTCGTTCGGCACGGATACCACCGGTTACAGCATTCAGGCGCAGCGCTATTCCACCGCGGGAACGCCGCTCGGCGACCCGTTCCAGGTCAACTCCTACACGGCGGGAGACCAGCTCGCTCCCGACGTCGCGATCGACGGGCTCGGGAACTTCGTCATCGCCTGGGCGAGCTATGGATCGGGCGGTGACGACACGAGCGGGGACAGCATCCAGGCGCGGCGCTTCGCCCCGGACGGCACGCCACTCGCTGAGGATTTCCAGGTCAACTCCTACACCACCGGCGTGCAGGGCCAGGCCGCCGTCAGCAGCGATGGCCTGGGAAACTTCGTGGTCGTCTGGACGAGCTCCGGCTCCGGCGGCACCGATACGTCGGAGTTCAGTGTTCAGGCGCAGCGTTTTGACGCCGTCGGCGACCCGCTCGGCGAAGAGTTTCAGGTCAACAGCCACACTCCGAACAAGCAGCTCACGCCCGCCATCGCGAGCGACGCCGGCGGAAACCTCGTCATCGTCTGGGCGAGCGACAGCTCCGAGGGCGGCGACACGAATCTCCAGAGCATCCAGGCCCGGCGCTACGCGGCGAACGGCACCGCGCTCGACGATCAGTTCCAGGTCAACACCTACACGACCCAGCGCCAATGGACGCCCGCCGTCTCGAGCGACCCGCGCGGCAACTGGGTCGTCGCCTGGGACAGCACCGGCTCGAGCGGCACCGACACGGCCGGATCCAGCATCCAGGCGCAGCGCTACGACGGGCTATTCCGCGATGACTTCGAAACCGGCGGCACCCTCCGCTGGTCTGCCAGCGCCCCCTAGGAGCCCGCGCGGTCCGGCGAGGCGCGACGCGAGGTGCTAACGCGAGGTGCCCGACTTCCGTCCCCGATGTCGAATTCTCGTCCGCCCGTTCGTCGAAGGTAGGAAGCCCGAGCGGCTCCCCACCCCCCTTGGGTGGGCGGCTCCGCCGGAATCCAACCCAGGAGGCACCATGCGAGTGATGGTGATCGTGAAGGCGACGAAGGAGTCCGAGGAAGCGAACAGCCCTGTCGATGCGGAAGGCGCCGCGGCGATGTTCGAGGCGATGGGGAAGTACAACGAGGAGTTGATCCAGGCGGGGATCCTGCTCACCGGAGACGGGCTTCGACCGAGCAAGTTCGGGAGGCGGATCCACTTCAGCGGCACGAAGCGGTCGGTGACCGACGGCCCCTTCGCCGAGACCCGGGAGCTCGTGGCCGGGTTCTGGATCTGGCAGGTGCGCTCGATGGATGAGGCAGTCGAGTGGGCGAAGCGCTGCCCGAACCCGATGCCGGGGCCGAGCGACCTGGAGATCCGGCCCTTCTGGGAGGCCGAGGACTTCGGGCCCGAGATCGCCGCAGAGGTCAACGCCCAGCGCGAGAAGCTCGGCAAGCGGAGCTGACCAGTCGCTCGGCACGAGTGAGTTATACGCTAGGCATGCTCACCGTGCGTATAAGCGAGTCGAGAGCCGCCGCCAACGAATGCCGGGGGCCCGGTCGAGAGCGTAGTGAAACTCGATCACCTCGCCGCTCCGCGCGGGCGAGAGTGGCCAGAGGATTTCGGGGACCGTCAGTCCGGAGTCATATTCGCGCAGCGCCAACTGGCCAAATACGTCGATTCGCGTGGTCAGGGCGACCCAGCGTGGGCGCTCCCCCGCCTGCTCGGGAAGGGTCACCGCAAGAGGTTCGGAACAGCCGTCCAGGTCGAGAGGCGGGAGCTCGCCGTGTGCGGTGACCTCGAACAGCTTCCCGAGACTCCAGTGCTCTTGCGCTGATACCCGGCCACTCCAGCGCGCCCGCTCGACGGGCGCGTCGATCAGCACGACCTCCACGGTCACGCGTTCGGGCACCAGGAGACCGCCGGGCGCCAGTTGACGTCGGAGGTTCCGAACAATCCCGACGAAGGGCTCGACAGCGAGGGAACGCTGCAGCGTCTCCGTCACCACCAGGTGAATCGGCGCCGGATGGCTGTAGCTCGAGGCGTCGCTGCACGCGACTCGCCGGGTTCGCGGTCCGAGGTCGAGGCGTTCTGTCAGTGAGACCACGGAGTCGACCGCTACCTGGTGCACGTCGAGGAAGGTAAAGAGAACATCGCCAAGCGGTCGCGTCGTCATCAGCGGCAGCGCGAGGGGGGCGAACGGCCCCGTGCCGGCGTAGAGCACCTCGAGCACGCCTTGCGGGAAGCGTCGCCTCGCAGCGTCCAGCGCCAGAGCCACGCCGCGAACGAACGCCACCGTGCGATGCGTGTCGAGAATGCACCGCGCTGCGGCCTCCGGTGGGAGCGCGAGGCCGGTCGGCAGTTGAATGGCCTCGCCCCGGGTCGCATCCAGTCGCACTGTGGTTGCAAACCAGTTGTAGAGGTCGGCACAGGTCTGCACGAGACCGTCCGCCGGGGTCGACTCGTCGAGGAGGCGCTGCGTCAGTCGCCGGAGTGCTTGCACGCGGAGAGATCAGCGTAACATGCGGCTGGCAGCCACCTGCTGGTCTGCCCAATCGGCCTCGGAACTCTCCCCGGGAGGACGGACTTCATGCCTCATTGCATCCTCGAATACTCCGGCAACGCGCTCGACGAGCCCGATTGGGCAGCGACTCTGACGGCCCTTCACGAGGTGCTGGCGGCGACGGGCCTTTTCGTCCTCGACGACATCAAGAGCCGGGTCGTAAGACACGACGACTTCCGGGTGGGGGAGGGTCGAGGCGATCGCGCTTTCGTGGCGCTGGAGATCCAGATTCTCTCCGGCCGGCCGGACGAGGTGAAGGGGGGGATCTGCGATGCCGCGCTGCAGGTGCTCGTCCGCGCCTTTCCCCGAACGGTGGAGCGCCTGACCACCAGCGTCACGGTGCAGATCAGCGACATCCATCGACCGAGCTATCGCCGCGAGATCCGCTCCCGGGGCTGACTGCGCCACTCGACCGCCACCGGCCAGCCCGCCCGCCGCCTGAAGAACGCGCTGGATCAGCGGGTCGTGCTGCCGAGCTCCTCGGCGAGGAGCGAGCAGCCCCGCAGGTCGGCTTCCGGGGCGCGGCCGGCGAGACGGAAGCCGGGGCCGGCGAGGGAGCCGAGGTCTTCGGTGAGCAGGTGCAGCGCCGAGCCGACGTTGGCGAGGTCGAAGAAGGCGAGGAGACCGGTCGCACCGGGCGGGAGCTCGCGGAGGGTGACTGGATCGAGGACGCGGACCTTCATCCAGTGCGGCGGAACGAAGATTCCCGGGTCGCCGCCGGTGAGCGTGGCGGTGTAGCACTGGCTGGTGAGCTCGGTCATGCCGTACTCGCCGACGATCGACTCCGGCGCGATGAACAGCTGCTCTTCGAGCTGGCGGTGGAGCTCTTCGCGTGCGAGCTCGCGCGCCCGGCCCTTGAAGCCGCCGGTCTCGAAGACCGCCGAGCCCGAAGGCAGGCGAAACCTGAGACCGATACGGCCGAGGAAGTCGAGGAGGTCGGCGAGCGCGAACGACGTCGTGAGAATCAGCACCGGCCGCCCCTCGCGCTGGCGGGCGCCGAACCAGGAGCGCGTCTTCGCCCCCTCGACGCCGCGCTCACCGAAGGCCGAATCGCTCCCGGGTCCGCCGAAGCGCTGCAGCAGGTGGTCGACCATGAAGCCCAAGCTCGAGTCGGGCGCGACAGCGCGCGGCGGCACGAGTGCGAGCATCGCCGGAAGGTCCTGGGGCCGATCGCCGCGCGGCAGGCAGAAGCGCGGGAAGGACGCATCGATCGCGGCGCGGTAGAGCTCGGGGAAGGGGTGGGTGTGCACGCTCCGCGTCTCGCCCAGCGTGCCGCTCGAGCGAAACGTCTCCTGCGGCGGATCGGTGGCGAGCTCGACGGTCGCGAACGCCGTCGCGGGAATCATCGGCACGTCGCGCCACGAGGCCACCGTCGCCGGCGTCCGGCCGGCGCGTTCGCACATCGCGCGATAGGCGGGAAGGCGGTCGAACTGGTAGGCGAAGCCGTCCAGCGCCAGGCCTTCGAAGTCGGCCGCGGACGAAGCGTGCGGGGGCAGGCGAAGAAGACTGGAGATCCGTTCGACGATCACCGGAGGATTCTCTCACGGCGCCCCGGCCCGGAGCTTCCTGCAGAGCGCGCCGATGCGAGCCGTGGGGAGCCACACGGCGAGAGCGGGAAAGCCGGCGGCGCCGGCGCGATGCCGACGCCGCCGAACTGGAGAGCCGGGCTCCCGGCCCCGCCCCGTCTCAGGGGAAGGTCTGACTCCAGGCGGTGCTGTCGCCCGTGCCGAAGCCGTCCACGAAGATCAGGTTCGTGTTGGTGAGGAACTCGACCTCGCCGGGCGTGCCGGCCTCGAAGAGCCCCAGGACATGGGTTTCGATCTCGGCCGGCGGCCGGTCGGCGTCGAACCAGAAGTTGTACATGTTGGCCCAGCGGATCGCATTGGCGTTCTCCGCCGGAGAGAACGCGGGCGAATCCCAGCTCACTTCGTCGACGGTGACGGTGTTCCCCCAGTCAGCCGTGTCGTAGGGCTCGTTCGAGTGCGCGTTGACATCGTGGAAGCCGATGTTCTCGAAGGTCGTGGCCCCGAAGAAGCGGATTGCCAGCCGATCCGCCGCGCGGGCGGAGTTCATGTTGTGGACGGCATACTCGTAGTGCCAGACACCGGCCGAAGGGTTGGTGACCTTGCGGGCGACATGGAAGCGCTCGACCGGCACCGACGGGACGTCGACGTTGAGCAGTTCCACCGTCGCATCGATCACCGGCCAGACTTCGATCGCCGACTTCTGACGCACCGTGCTGCCGACATTCTGCAGGTTGAAGCTGACGGCCTCGACGGAGACCTCACGGTACGAGGCGTTGTTGAGGCCGTTGCCGGACTGGGCGTCGTCGGGGGCGATGTACTGACCCTCGATGAAATAGCGCGCCCCCGGGTTGAGCGCAGCGTCGAGGTCGGCCTCGGCGACGGCGGCGCGCTGGTTCCAGATCGTAGCCGTGCTGCCGCCGCCGCCCTCTGGGAAGGGGAAGACTCCGGTCGTCGGGTTGACTTCGGACTTCCGTCCCATCGGGCGGCCGCCGTTGAGGCTCGACGAGTAGGGGTCGGTGCAACCGACGCCCAGCTGATTGCCGCCCAGCGGTGGAGCGGCGCAACTGCCGTCGCCGCAGCCGCCGGCGCTCTGGTTGAGCGAAATGAAGCCGTGCTTCAGCCAGCTGGCGCCGATCTGGTCGAAGCGTCCGTTCTTCAGCCGGTAGATGTTCTGACCGATCACCGGGTGATCGGAGCTGGTGGTCCCGCTGCCGCAACCGCCATTGACGTCGCACCAGTTGAGCGGCGTGTCGCCGATGTTGCAGGAGGTCGTGCCTACCGAATAGCCGCGGATGCCTCCGGACGCGCCCCAGTTGGTCGTTCCAGGCAGTTCGTAGACGGTGACGTCCGCCCCGGTGGAGCCGGCCGCTGCGGCTTCGACCCCGAGGAGGGCCAACGTGCAAACCGCGAAGAGCGCAAGAGTGGTACGAACAGGCAGGTTGCGAACGATTCGATTGTGCATCGGAGTCTCCGTACGTCGGCGAAGGGGTGGAGAGAGGACTCGGGACCGGGAAGAAGATGACGAGTGACGTAGCCCTTGCGGGATCTTCGCCCTCGGATTGACAATCGATACCCTGATTGACGCGGGAGTCTAGTACACCTCGGGAGAAATTCAATCCCCGATCCGGCGCGCGGCCGGAAGATCTCTACCGGCAGCTCTTGACAAGACGAACCGGCCTGTCCTATAAATCGCGCTCCATGAGTCCCGGCCGAAACGCTTTCCTGCGCCCGACGGGCACCAAGGCCTGCCCCATGTGCATGTGTTGTCTGCATGCGCGCGGGCAAGGAGCGTTCACCGAGTAACATCGCAGTTCCATCGGTTCGACGACCTCGAGACCCGCGACGGCACAGCCGAAGCGGGTCTTTCTGTATCTGGGCCACTTTCGTCGACCGTCGCAGCTCTCCAGGGTTCGGGACCCCAACCGCACGAGGAGAGCACGATGAGCGCAGCGACCACGAACAGCCCGAAGACGAGCACCTCGCCGAAAGGCCCGTCCCACCCCGCGCACCATTTCGACACCCTGCAGGTGCACGCCGGACAGGAGCCGGCGCCGGGCACCAACGCCCGCGCCGTGCCGATCTACCAGACGACCTCCTACACCTTCGCCGATTCGGCGCACGGCGCGCGGCTCTTCGCGCTGCAGGAGTTCGGCAACATCTACACCCGGATCATGAATCCGACCACCGACGTCTTCGAGAAGCGCATCGCCGCACTCGAAGGCGGCGCCGCTGCGGTGGCCGTCGCCTCCGGTCAGGCGGCGCAGTTCCTGGCGCTCACGACGATCGCCGGCGCCGGCGACAACATCGTCGCCACGAGCTTTCTCTACGGCGGCACCTACAACCAGCTGAAGGTCGCCCTCCCGCGGCTCGGCATCGAGACGAAGTTCATCGACGGCGACGATCCGGAGGCGTTCCGGCGCGCCATCGACGGCCGCACGAAGGCGCTCTACGTCGAGACCATCGGCAACCCGCGCTTCAACATCCCCGACTTCGAGGCCCTGGCGGCGGTGGCGCGCGAGGCCGGCATCCCGCTCGTCGTGGACAACACCTTCGGCGCCGCGGGCTACCTCTTCCGGCCGATCGACCACGGCGCCGACATCGTCGTCGCGTCGGCGACCAAATGGATCGGCGGCCACGGTACGTCGATCGGCGGTGTGATCGTCGACGCCGGCACGTTCGACTGGGGAAACGGCAGGTTTCCGGCCTTCACGGAGCCGGCACCCGGCTACCATGGGCTCAACTTCTGGGAGGTCTTCGGCGCCGGCGGTCCGTTCGGCAACATCGCCTTCGCGATCCGCGCCCGCGTCGAAGGTCTGCGCGACCTCGGGCCGGCGCTCTCGCCGTTCAACTCGTTCCTCTTCCTGCAGGGCCTGGAGACGCTCTCGCTGCGTGTGCAGCGTCACGTCGACAACGCCCTCGGCCTCGCGCAGTGGCTCGAGGCCCATCCGGCGGTCGAGTGGGTGAGCTATCCCGGCCTCCCGTCGCACCCCTACCACGAACGTGCTCGGCGCTATCTCACGCACGGCTTCGGCGGCGTGCTCGCTTTCGGCATCCGCGGGGGACTCGAGGCGGGGAGGAGGTTCATCGACTCGGTGAAGCTCGCGAGCCACCTCGCGAACGTCGGCGACGCCAAGACCCTGGTCATCCACCCGGCCTCGACGACCCATCAGCAGCTCTCGGCCGCCGAGCAGGCGAGCGCCGGCGTCTCGCCGGAGCTCGTCCGGGTCTCGGTCGGCATCGAGCATCTGGGCGACATTCAGAACGACTTCGAGCAGGCGTTCGCGCGGGCGCTCGCGCCGGTCCCTGCGACCCCTTCCACCCCGCCAGAATCGGTGGAGGTCTCCGCATGAGCTTCCACCTGCACATCTCTCCGGAGACGCGCTTCCTGCGTCTCCCGGGGAGCTTCGTCCTCGACTCCGGCGAGCGCCTGCGCGGCGTCGAGATCGCCTATCGCACCTGGGGCACGCTCTCGGCCGCGCGCGACAACGCGGTCGTCGTCTGCCACGCGCTCACCGGCTCGGCCGACGTCGACCGCTGGTGGGCGGGGCTCCTCGGCGGCGGCCGGGCGCTCGATCCCGAGGTCGACTTCGTCATCGCGGCCAATCTTCTCGGCAGCTGCTACGGCACGACCGGACCGCTCTCGCCGCGGGCCGGCGCCGGTCCGCGATCCCCGGACGGTTCCCGCTGGGCGGGCGACTTTCCGGCGATCACGGTGCGCGATCAGGTGCGTCTGCAGCAGAGACTCCTCGACGCTCTCGCCGTCGCGCGCGTGCGGCTCGTCGTCGGCGGCTCGCTCGGCGGCATGCAGGCGCTCGAGTGGGGAGTTCTCGATCGGGGACGGGTCGAGTCGCTCGCGGTGCTCTCGGCGCCGGCACGACACGGTCCCTGGGGAATCGCTCTCTCCGAGCTCGCGCGGCGGGCGCTCACGCTCGATCCGAAGTTCCGTGGCGGGCACTATCCGGAAGACGATCCGCCGACTTCCGGCCTGGCTCTCGCCCGGGCCATCGCGATGACGAGTTATCGCAGCCGCCCCGGCTTCGAGCAGCGCTTCGGTCGCGACCGCCGCGACGGCAGTTTCGAAGTGGCGCGTTATCTCGAGCACCAGGGACGCAGGCTCGTCGAACGCTTCGACGCCAACAGCTATCTCGCTCTTCTCGGAGCGATGGACAGCCACGACCTGGCGCGCGACCGGGGGAGTTCCGATACCGTGCTGCGCGGGCTCGACCTGCCGGTCCTCGTGCTGGGGAGCTCGACCGACGTGCTCTATCCGGTGGAGGAGCAGCTGGAGCTCGCGACGCTCCTGCCGGCGGCCGAATACGTCGAGCTCGCGAGCGCGCACGGGCACGACGCCTTCCTGATCGAGCAGGAGGCGGTGAACCGGATCGTGTTGGAGTGGCGCCGCTGCCAGCACGCCGCCCGGGGCCTGCCGCCGGCTCGTCAGGGGCAGCAGCCGACGGCGCGCGCCCAGGCGCCGATCGCCGCGGCGGGAGGTGCCGGGTGAGCTGGCGGGTGCTCAAGTTCGGTGGCACCTCGGTCGGCTCGCCCGAGGCCCTGCAGGCGGCGTGCGGGATCGTGCGCCGCGCGGCGGCGGAGACGCGCGTGCTCGTCGTGGTCTCGGCGCTCGCCGGCGTCACTTCGGGAATCGCGCGTCAGCTCGAGACGGCGCTGGCGCGTGACCCCTCCTGGCGCGACCCGTTTCGCGCCCTGCGCGCGCGCCATCGCGAGCAGCTTCAGGCGGTGGCACGCGGCCGGCCGGCGGTGGCGGCGGCCGATGCGCTCGATCGCGGACTCGAGCGCCTGCGCGATCTGCTGCGGGCGGTGGAGCTCCTGGGCGAGGCGACCCCGCGCACCCGCGCCCGGGTGATGGCGGCAGGGGAGCGACTCTCGGCGCCGATCTTCGCGGCGGCGCTGGCGGCGGATGGCGAGGCCGCGGCGCCGCTCGACGGAACCGAGGCGCTGGTCGCGAGGGGTCCGTACGACGAGGCCTTCCCTGACGTCGGCGCCAGCCGGCCGAAGCTGGCGGCGCGCCTGGCGACTTTGGGAGATGTCCTGCCGGTCGTGACCGGGTTTTTCGGCGCCGACGCGGCGGGCGACGTGCGGCTCTTCGGGCGCGGTGGCTCCGACACCTCGGCGACGGCGATCGGGGCGGCGATCGGCGCGGCCAGAGTCGAGATCTGGACCGACGTCGACGGCGTCGCGACCGCCGATCCGCGGCGCGATCCGGCGGCCGAGCTCCTGCCGCGGCTCTCCTACGACGAAGCCTTTCGCCTCGCCCGAGATGGAGCCAAGGTGCTGCACTGGAAGGCGGTGGCGCCGGCCCGCGCCGCCGAAGTCCCGATCGTCGTCCGCAACACCTTCCGTCCCGAAGCGGCTGGCACCTGGATCGGCCCCGATGCGGCTGGCACCTCGTCCGGCACAACGATCGGAGGGCTCGGGAGAACGGGGGGTGAATCCGCTCTGCTATGCTGACCGGAGCCCCATGCGCGCGCAGGCTCGACCCTTCACGGCGATCGTCGCCGCTGCCTTGCTGGGCGTCTGGCCGGGCGCCGCCGCCGATTTCTCGGGCCGCGTCGAGCTGCTCGAGAAGGGCAAGCCGTCGACCGACAAGACGCTCGCCGTCGATGCCACGGTCGTGGTCTTCACTCCCGCCCGGGCGGTGCCGGCCCCGAAGCCGGTGACGGTCGAGATGGTGACGGTGCGCAAGGCCTTCCTGCCGCGGATTCTCGTCGTACCGGTCGGTTCGACGGTGCGTTTTCCGAACCAGGACCCGATTCTTCACAACGTCTTCTCGATCTCCGGACGGAACTCGTTCGACCTGGGGTTGCTGGGCAAGGGCGCGGGCAAGAGCGCGCTCTTTCGCGAGACCGGGATCGTGCGCGTCTTCTGCAACGTGCACCATGGGATGTTCGGTTACGTCTTCGTCGTCTCCTCGCCCTACTGGGCGCGCGTCGGCGCCGACGGGACCTTCCGCATTCCCGACGTTCCGGCCGGGCCCGGCCAGCTGACGGTGTGGAACGAGCGCAGCTCGCCGACCACCAGGGAGCTCACGCTGCCGGTTGCGCCGCCCTACAGGATCGGCATCGAGATCACCATGCCGCGCATTCCGCCGCACAAGAACAAACTCGGAAAACCGTATTCAGGAGGGGGCTATGGCTGAGCGACGCCGCGGGCTGTCGCTCGGGACGCGCATCTTTCTGGTGACCGGACTCTTGCTGGTGCTGGCGCTCGGAGTGGCGATCATCGTCACCTCCTACCTCGGCAACCGCATCGGCCTCGCCACCGCGACGGAGCGCATCCTGGCAGGGAACTCGGTGCAGTCCGTTTCGCAGCAGCAGCGCTACCAGCAGCTCTCGCTCCTGACGCAGATCCTGACCGCGGATCCCGAGCTCAAGGCCTATCTCCTGCGGGCGATCGACGAGCGCGACCAGCTCTCGCTGCTCGACCAGCTCGACGAGCGCCAGGCGGACCTCGGCTACGACTTCGCCCTCATGGTCGATCCCCAGGGGCAGCTCCTGGTGCGCACCGACCAGCCGGACGCGCCGCCGGTCGACCTCTCGGCCCGGCCGCTGGTCCGCAAGGTGCTGGCCGACTTCGAGGCGAGCGGCGTCTGGCAGGAGGGCAACAAGATCTACGAGGCGGTCGCCGTGCCGCTCGCGCTCAGTCAGAACGTCTTCGCCTATCTGGTGGTCGGTTTCGCCATCAACGACGTGCGGGCGCTCGAGGTCAAGCGGATCACCGGCACCGAAGTCGCCTACCTGACCGGTACCTCGACCGGAGTCGCCGTCGTCGCATCGACTTTGGCGCCGGCGCAGCAGGACCGGCTGCTCGCGGCGCTGCGCACCCGCGGCGACCTGCTGTCGCGGGTGACCGAGCGCGGCCAGGCCGTGGACCAGGTGGAGATCGCGCTCGAAGGCGGGCGTTGGCTGGCGCTCCTCGCGCCGCTCAAGGACGCGACCGGCGCCTCGGCGGGCGCCTCGGTGGCGCTCGCCTCGCTCGACAAGGAGCTGGTCGGCTACATCCGGATCCGCAACATCCTCGTGGGGCTCGGGTTCGCGACGATTGCCGCCGCGTTGCTCATCTCGTATCTGCTCTCGCGCCGTGTCTTCCGGCCGGTGCGCCAGCTGGTCGAGGCCGCGACCGCCGCGCGGTCGGGCAACTACGAGGTGCCGATGCCGACCGGCGGCCCGGGTGAGGTCGCGGACCTCGCGACCGCCTTCAACACCCTGCTCGTCGACCTCCGGGAGCGCCGTGACATGGCGGCCTACGTCTCGGCGCTGTCGCGCAGCCTTCCCGAGCCGGTGGCGCGCGGCGAGGCACCGTCGAAGGCGGAGCGCTCCCGCCTGACGCTCCTCGGCGTCGACCTGCGCCGTTTCGCCAGCCCGCGGCAAAGCGCCGACCCCGAGGCGCTCATGCAACGGCTGTCGCGCGATCTCAAGCGGGTTCTCAACGCCGTGGAGGCGCACGGTGGCCACCTCGAGGCGGTCTTCGGGCATCGGGCGATCGCGAGCTTCTCCGGCGCCATGCAGTCGGACCGCGCGTTGGCCGCGGGCGCCGAGATCCTCGGCGCGGTTTCGGTCCCCGAGAATGCGTTCGAAGAGCCACAACCGGCGGCGATCGCCATCACAGCGGGCGAGGCGGTGACCGGCGCCGTGAACTTCACCGACAATGCCGAGCGCACCGTGATCGGCCTGCCGTTGCAGCAGGTCGAGGGGCTGCTGCGCGAAGCGAATCCGGGCGACATCCTCATGGCGCCGGCGGTTCATGCGGAGGTCGCGGAAGGCCTGGCACGCACCGGCATCGAGCTCAGTCCGCAGCGTGGGCTGCTCTCGACCCAGGCGATCTTCATTCTCGGCGGCGAAGAGGCGACGCGGATTGCGGGCCGGTCGGTCGCCGCGGCGGTGACCGCGGTCACCCATGCCGCCGATGCGGCCGGACCCGGCGGAGCTTCGTTCGACACCCTCTCCGGGGTCGGCCCGGGCACGCTCCTCGGATCGCGCTTCGAGATTCTCTCGACGCTCGGCGCCGGCGGCATGGGTGTCGTCTTCAAGGCCCGCGATCGCGAGCTCGACGATCTGGTGGCGCTCAAGATGCTGAAGCGCGAGGTGGCCGGCGACGGCGCCCTGGTCGAGCGACTGAAGAGCGAGCTCAAGCTGGCGCGCAAGATCACCCATCCGAACATCCTGCGCACCTTCGATTTCGGCGAGATCGACGGCAACCCGTTCATCTCGATGGAGTACGTGCGCGGCCTGACGCTGCGCGCCATGCTGGAGCGCTCGGGCCGGCTGCCCTATTCGGCGGGGCTGCGGCTCGCCCGGCAGCTCACGTCGGGTCTCGCGGCGGCGCACGCGCAGGCGATCCTCCACCGCGACATCAAGCCCGAGAACATCATTCTCGACTCGCAGGGCAATGCCAAGCTGATGGACTTCGGCCTGGCGCGCCCGGTGACCCGCCTCACCCCCGGGCAGACCCAGGCCGGCTTCATCGTCGGGACGCCGCACTATCTCGCCCCGGAGCAGCTCGAGGGCAAGGAGCCCGACCAGCGCGCCGACGTCTACGCCTGCGGCGTGGTGCTGTTCGAAGTCTTCACCGGCCGCCTGCCGTTCGGCGGCGACAACCTCATGGAGATCATCTCCAAGCACATGCGCGAGGCGCCGGCCGCGCCGCACGAGTTCTGGCCGGAGATCCCGCCGGCGCTCGAACGGCTCCTGCTGCGGTGCCTGGAGAAGGATCCGGCGGCGCGCTACGCCGACGCCGCCGCGCTCGTGGTCGAGCTCGACAAGCTGACTGCCTGATCGGGCACTTGCGCCCGGCACTTGCCGCGCGCAGTTCGGGCAACCCGGCCGGCAGCGCAGGGAAGCGGCGTTCTCCGGGTTCAAGAGGTGGAGTGGCGGCGAAGATTCCCCCGGCGGGAGCAGGAGACGCGGACTGGAACCTCCTGGCGCTCGTCGCCGGCGGGGACTCTGATGCCTTCACGACGCTCGTCGAACACCATCAGGATCGTCTCGTGGGCCTGTGTACGCGTTGGCTCGGAGACCGCGAAGAGGCCCGCGATGCGGCGCAGGAGGTCTTTCTCAAGGTCTACCGCCACGCCGCGAAGGCTCTGCCGCGCGGCCAGTTCTTCACCTGGCTCTACCGCATCGCCATCAACCATTGCCTGAACCAGCTCCGCCGGCGCAAGATCGCCCGCTTCTTCTCGTTGCAGGGGATGAGCGCCGGCCGGGGCGCCCGGGCGACCGGGGACGCCGGGGGGAGCGAGGTCGCATACGATCCGCCCGGCGTCGGGCCGGACGCCGAGGCCGAGCTGCTGGCGCGCGAGCGCTGGCGCGAAACGCGGCGACGCCTCGAGCAGCTGCCGGAGAACCAGCGAGTCGTCGTCATGCTGGCCCGGTTCGAAGGGCTTTCTGGGCGCGAGATCGCCGAGACGCTCGGCATCACGGAGGGGGCGGTCGAGAGCCGTCTGGTGCGGGCGATGCGGCGGCTCACGCCGCAGGAAGAGCCGGCAAGGCGGGTTCCAGTGAAGGAAGGGGGAGTCGGATGAATCGGCGGCGGTCGGGGCAATCGGACGACGAAGGGGCTCGCTGGGCGCGTACCGTGCTCGGCCGGGGTGCGCACGCGCCGGCTTCGCAGCTGCCGGTTTCGGGCCGGCCGGGTTCTGCCGACGAGACGTGGCGGGAGACCTGGGACGGTCTCGAGTTGCCCGCCGCGCCGGCGGCTCCAGCGGGTTTCGCCCGCCGGGTCGCCCGCGCCGCGGCGGCGGAGCGCGAGCTTGCTTCCGCCTCGATCCTCGGCGCTGCCTGGATGCGCGCGGCGGCGGCGGCGGCGCTGCTCGCCGGCATCGCGCTGGGCAGCACGCTCGCGCTCTCGAGCGGCCTGGGTGGCGGGCTCGACGAGCTCCCGTCGGTCGACGCGATCGCCGCCGAGGAGAGTGGGCTCGACGACGAGTCGTGGGCGGCGACGCTCTCCGAGGAGTATCTGGTGGCGCTCGCGGCGGACGAAGCGACTTCGCAGACTTCCGCCGCGGGCCCGGGTGAGGCTTCCGAGTGAGGCGCAACTGGCTCTTTCTCGCGCTCTTGCTCTCGGTGGGCGTCAACTGCGGCCTCCTCGGCATGGGCATCATGCGGCATCGCATGCTCTCCGTTCCCTCTGGAATGCCCTCCGGCGGCGCTCCCGGAGATCACCGCGCTCCCGGCGATCCCGGCGAACGTCCCCCCGGCCGCCAGGGCGCCCGCCTCGCCGATCGCCTCGGACTCCTTGGGGAGGAGCGCGAGCGCTTCCTCGGGCTGCAGCGCCAGCTCGCCGAGCGGGTGCACGCGGGCCGGCGCCGCATCGACGACGGGCGCCGCGAGCTGCGCCGCGAGCTGACTTCAACCGACCTCGATCGCGGCCGGGTCGAAGAGCTGCTGGCCGGAATCGGCAGCGAGCAGAACGCCCTTGACCGGGCTCTGGTCGAGAACGTCCTCGCGGCCCGCGAGCTCCTCGACGGTGACGCCGAGCGCGAATATCTGCACTTCGTCGAGCGCTTCGGCGGCGCCTTCGCCGGCGGGCGCCCCCCGGGGCCCCCTGGTTTCGAGGCTCCTGCCGGCGGACCGCGGCCCCGCTTCGGCGACCGCCGGATGCGCCGGCAGGGTGGTCCACCCGGACAGGAGAATTCAGACGATGGCGATCGCCGGGGTGCTCCCGACGGTCCCCCGTAAGGCGTCCGTAAGCCGACTGGCGAGAAGTCGCGGCCGCCGGCGCGTGATAATTTCCCGGCGATGATCCGGATCCTGCTCTTTGGTGCCGAAGGCTCGGTGCGCAGCGGTGGCGCCGAGCTGTTGAAGGAGGCCCTGGACCCCGGGGTCGCTGGATGGATCGACCTCGTGGCCGAAACCGAGGTCGCCGAGAAGCTCCTCCAGGATCAGGGGTTCCACCCGCTGGCGATCGAAGACACCTTCACCCTGCACCATCAGCCGAGGGTCGAGGAGTATGCCGACCACCTCTTCGTGATCGTGCGCGGCATCGACTTCAACTCCGACAAGGCGGTCGACCAGCTACAGACCTTGAAGCTCGCCGCCTTCCTGCGCTCGAATCTCCTCATCACGGTCCACCGCGCGGAGCTGAAGAGCGTGAAGCTGGTGCGCAGCCGCGTCGAAGAGAGTGCGAGGGCGCTGCCCGGAGGGGTCGTCCAGCTCCTCTGGAGCATTTGCGACGAGATGATCGACCTCTACTTTCCGATCGTCGACGACATCGGGGCGCGGATCGAGAGCCTCGAACAGGAGGTGCTGAACAACGCCGAGCGCGAGCATCTCCAGTCCATTCTCGACCTGCGGAGGAAGCTCGGCGTCCTCCGGCGCACCATGCTGCCGCACCGCGCGGTCTTCAATCACCTCGCGAACTCGCGCGATGCACTCTTCGACGCCACCGCGTCGCTCAACTTCCGCGACACCCTGGAGAATGTCCTGCGACTGACCGATGCCATCGACCAGCAGCGCGACCAGCTCCTGAACGTGAAGGACACCTATCTCTCGGTGATCTCGCAGCGCACCAACGAGATCATGAAGGTGCTCACTCTCTTCTCGGCGATCATGCTGCCGCTCACCTTCATCGCCGGGGTCTACGGGATGAACTTCGAGCACATGCCCGAGCTCTCCTCCCGGCACGGCTACTTCGTGGTCCTGGGCGCCATGGGAGCCGTCGCCGCCGCCATGGTGGTCTGGTTTCGACGCCGCAAGTGGTTTTAGAATCAATTAGATAAAAAGAAGGCCCCGCGACGCGCGGGGCCCGAAGGAGGGTTGAAGAGGTAGGAGGCTGTGCCGTGCTCCCTGCTCTCATTCACTCTTACGGGCGGCCGGGCGGCGCCGTCTAGGCGCGACCGGCTGGCCGGCGCCGGCCGGAGGGGTTGCACCGGGCGCGGCCAGAGCTGCGGCCGCCGCTTCCGGCCCGGCGAAGAACTCCCGCGCCGCGCCGACCAGATCGCCCCCCAGGGCGGCTGCCTCCCCCCCGGAGAGCCAGTCGGCGGGTAGCCGATCGACGTAGGGGCGGTCGAGGAACCGGCGGTCGAGGAGGGCGATGACCCCGACGTCCTCGGCCGAGCGGATGAGCCGTCCGGCCGCCTGTACGACCCGGGTCATTCCCGGGACGACGAAGGCGAACTCGAAGCCGCGTTCGAAGCGCTCCTCGTAGTAGCTCTGCAGGAGCCGCGTCTCGATCGTCGGCACCGGCAGGCAGGGGCCGACGATCGCGACCGCCTTGAGCATGTCGCCGGGGTAGTCGACACCCTCGGCGAAAACCCCGCCGGCCACCGCGAGCAGCATGACGTCGCCGAGGAGCGCGTTGCGCAGCGTTTCGAGCAGCGCCTCACGGTCGCGCTCGCTGTCGGAGCGTTGCTGCACGTAGATCCGCTTCTTTCGGGCGTTCATCCGCGAAGCGACGTCGGACAGGAACTGGAAGCTCGGAAAGAGCACCAGGCAGTTGCCCGGAACGACGTCGCCGAAGGCGCTCAGGCGGTCGGCGATCGGCTGGCAGTTTCCCGCCCGCTCTTTCCACAGCGTGGTCACCGAGCGGTCGACGACGACCCGGCGATGGGCGGCGGGAAACGGGCTCGGCAGGGCGAGCGCGACCGTCCGGCCGGGATCGAAGCCCAGGAGGTCGCGGTAGAACTCCGGCGGACTCAAGGTCGCCGACAGGCCGATGGCCGAATGCACGCGGCCGAACACCTGGCCGAGGAAGGCCCCCGGGTCCTTGCAGAAGATCCGCAGCTTGCGCTCGTCGCCGCGGCGCTCGCAGAGGTGACTGGAGATGCCGCCTTCGATCGCGATGCCGTTCAGAAAGCGCAGGAGCTCGAAGTAGAGCGCCACGAAGGCGTCGTCGGCCTGGAAGCTCTTGGTCTCGCGGCGGTGTTCGAGATAGTCGACGAAGGCGGCGTCGAAGTCGGGCCGCAGTCGCCAGAGGCGTTCCTCGGGCAGCGCCGCCTCGACGGCGCCTTCGCGCTCGCCGATCTCCGCGAGCGCGGCGTCCGAGGTGTCCTCGATGAGCGTCGCCAGGGCGACCGAGAGTCGCTCGAGCTCGCGATGCACCGGCGAGCCTCCGTGGGCGGCGGCTTCGGCCGAGCGGCGGGCGCTCGCGGAGGAGAGCTCGGGCGAGAGATAGCCGCGCCCGCGTTCGACCAGGTTGTGAATCTCGTCGATCACCAGCACGACGTTCGAGAGGTCGTGCTCGACGGAGAAGTCGGCCAGCGCGACGTACGGGTCGAAGGCGTAGTTGTAGTCGCAGACCACCACCTGGGCCTTGCCGGCGAGGTCCAGACTGACCTCGAAAGGGCAGACCTCGGCCTGGGTCGCGGCCGAGAAGACGAGGTCGGGATCGAGCACCGCCTGTTCCCGCAGAAGCCGCGGCACCACTCCGGACGACGCCAGCTTCGCGTAGTAGTCGCGCGCGAACGGACAGTAGTCCTCGTGACAGATGACCTCGCCGTTGGCGCACATGCGCGCCTTGGCGCGCAGCCGCAGCGCGTGGAGCGCCGGACCGGCGTCGACCTGGCGGAGGACCTTGAGCGCCATCTCCTGCTGCAGGTTCTTGGCGGTGAGGACGAAGAGGCGCTTGTCGTGGGCGAGGGCGTAGCGGATCGCCGGAAAGAGCGCGGCAGCGGTCTTGCCGAGGCCGGTCGGGGCCTCGAGGAGGAGGTGCTCGCGATGGTCGAGGGCGTGCTCGACGGCTGCGACGATCTCCTCCTGCCCCGGGCGGAGGTCCGCGTGAGGAAAGCGGATGCCCAGAGCCGCGCGGTGGCGGTCGCCCGCCGCCTCGCGCTCGTGCCGGAAGTCGCGCAGCAGCGCGTTCAGACGCTGGCGGATCGCGAGCTCGAGCGCTTCGAAATCGGCCTTCAACGGCTCGCGCTCGACGGCGTCGCTGCCGATCGCGATCAGGATCAGCTCGGCGCGGACCGGACGCCCTTCGATCTGCGACAGCATCCAGGCGTAGAGGAGGGCCTGGCGCTCGTAGATCTGACGCGTCATCGGCGCGAGCTGGCCCTCGCGCCGGACCGACTTGATCTCCTCGACGACCAGCGCGCCGCCCTCCTCCTTGCGGATGCCGTCGGCCCGGCCCGAGAGGGTCACCGTCCAGCCGCGGTGGACGAACTCGTGGCGCAGGGCGACTTCACGGCGATAGGTGCCGTCGCCGGCCAGCGCCTCCTCCTGATAGCGGCCGTGGATCGCCTGCCCCAGCCACATGCGCTCGAACCCGCCGCGGTTGGCGAAGCCGATCGAGCGCAGAAGGTGAGGCTCGAGGAGGTCGGCGACCGCGAGCTCGATCCGCAGAGCGGTTTCGTCGAAGCGCGGCGCCATGCCGGGAGTCTACGACGCCAGGCAGCGGCAGCCGCGGCCGCGGCCGCGACGGCGTCCCTGCTTGCCGGTGCGGAGGGCGTCGGATACGCTGCGCGGCGATCTCACCCGCTTTCGCCCGGCACGAGGAGGCTTCATGCAGCAGTTGATACCGGTTCTCGGTCTGTTCGTGATGCTGGGCATCGCCTGGGCGCTGTCGTCGAACCGCTCGGCGATCCGCTGGCGGCCGGTGGCAATGGGTACGGCGCTGCAGATCCTCTTCGCGCTGATCATCCTCAAGACCGAAGTCGGCAGGAGCGTTTTCGATTTCGTCGGCGCCGGGATCACCCGCTTTCTCGACTTCACCGACGCCGGCGCGACCTTCGTCTTCGGCGAGAGATTCAAGGAGTTCTACTTCGCCTTCAAGGTGCTGCCGACGATCATCTTCTTCTCGAGCTTCATCACCGTCCTCTACTACTTCGGCATCCTGCAGAAGATCGTCAGCGTCTTCGCCAAGGTGATGATGAAGACGATGGGTACGTCCGGCGCCGAGTCGCTCTCGGCCTCGGCCAACATCTTCGTCGGCCAGACGGAAGCGCCGCTGCTCATCAAGCCCTATGTCGCGCTCATGACGAAGTCGGAGCTCATGGCGGTGATGACCGGCGGCTTCGCGACCGTCGCGGGCGGCGTCATGGCGGCCTACGTCGGGATGGGCGTCTCCGCGAAGCATCTGCTCGCGGCGAGCGTCATGTCGGCGCCGGCCGCTCTGGTGATGGCGAAGCTGATGTTCCCCGAGACCGAGAAGAGCGTCACCGCGGGCAAGGTGGAGATCGAGGTCGAACGCCCCTGGGCGAACTCGATCGACGCTGCGGCCTCCGGCGCGGCCGACGGCCTGAAGCTCGCGCTCAACGTCGGCGCGATGCTGATCGCCTTCGTCGCGCTCATCGCCATGATCGACTTTCCGATCACCAAGCTGGGTCAGCTCTTCGGCTACGACACCTGGAGCCTGCGCGCCCTCCTCGGAATCGTCTTCCAACCTCTCGCCTGGGTGATGGGAGTTCCGTGGAGCGAGGCGCCGCAGGTGGGGACGCTCATCGGCATCAAGACGGCGGTGAACGAGTTCGTCGGCTACATCGAGATGCAGAAGATGATCGGCGACGGCCAGCTCTCGGAGCGCGCCCAGATCATCGCCACTTATGCCCTGTGCGGATTCTCGAACTTCTCCTCGATCGCCATCCAGATCGGCGGCATCGGCTCGATCGCCCCCGAGCGCAAGAGCGATCTCGCCCGCCTCGGCCTGCGCGCCATGGTCGCGGGCTCCCTCGCCTGCTTCCAGACCGCGACCATCGCCGGCTTCCTGATCTAGGGCGCGCAGCTCCGTAGGATGCGGTGCGCTTCGCTCAACACATCCTGCGAAGTCAGAGAATCGTAGCTCGGGCTAGGGCGCGCCCGCGCTTCCCAGGGCGGGCTGCTCCTCGAGCAGGAATGGCAGCGCCGCGGCGAGGAAGGCCTGCGGACACTCTTCCATCGGGGTGTGGCCGCAGGCGGGAAGGCTGACGAAGGTCGAATTGGGGAGCTCACTCGAGCTCTTGCGGGCGGCTTCGGCCTCGATCAGCTCGTCCTCCGCACCCCAGACCACCAGCGCCGGTGTCTGGATCGCCGCGAGGTCGATCCGGAAGGGCGCCTCGGAGGAGGGGCCGACGAGGCCGTGAAAGGCGTCCGTGACGCCCTCGATGCGCAGGCGCTCGGCGTAGCTCCGCACCAGCTCCGGGGTGACTCTGGAATCGTCGAAGTAGGCTCTTTCGAGACCGGCTTCGATGACGCGGTCGGAGAGCGCGAAGGTGTGCGCCGCCATCCGGGCGACCCAACGCCAGGCGAAGAGCGGGTTGCGGCGCAGGCTGGCATAGAGCGGCAGAGTGTTGTCGATGAGCAGCAGCCGGTCGATCCGCTCCGGATGCTCTGCCGCGAGGTAGAGGGCGATGCCCCCGCCGTACGAGTGCCCGGCGAGGCGCACGCGGTCGAGCCCCAGCCGGTCGAGAACGCCCAGCACGAGGCGCGCTTGCCCGGCCAGGGTGTAGCTCGCGCGATCGCGCGGGCGCTCGGTGTAGCCGAAGCCGTTCAAGTCGATCGCCACCACCGCGAACCGCTGCGCGAGCTCCGGCAGGACGGCGGCGTAGGAGAGGGTCGATTCGCCGAAACCGTGCAGCAGGACGAGGGGCTCGCCCTCGCCGGCCCGCTCGACCGAGACCTGCTGGCCACCGATCTCGATCAGCCGTCCGGCAGGAAGATCACGCACGGCCGCGGAGTAGGGCTGCATGGTGACGCAGGCCGACAGCGTGGGGAGCAGAGCGAGAAGCAGGATTCGTCGGGCGTGCGAGCGCAGGCACATCCATTCAGTTTACGTCTCTTCGCGCTCGTTGCACGGGTTGCCGTGCACTCCTGCGCGGACCCTCTGTGGCGCGCTCCCTGTCCGCCAGACGGCCGACCCGGTATGATTCCATTTTGGCAGCATCCAGGGATCGCCTGGAACATGGAGGCCGCACCCGGAATGAGGCAGCGTTCGACATTGCAGCAGCCCTGCCTCGCAGCCGCGAGAAAGCGGCGAATCCGTCCCTTGCCTTCCGTTCTTTTCGGGACGGTGGCGCTTCTCGCGGCACTGCTTCCGGCCCCGTCGGTCGCGGCTGCCTCCGCTCCGGCGCCGAAAGCACGAACCGCGGCGGCCAAGCCGGCGCCGACGCTGCAGCAGGCCCTGGCTGTCGAGATCGAAGCGGCGCGCAAGAGCTCACGCGCCTTCGGCGTGCACATAGTCGACCTTTCGTCGCGCCAGAGCGCTTTCGCCGTGGATGCCGACCAGCCGCGGATCCTCGCCTCCAACACCAAGCTCCTGACCACTGCCGCGGCGCTCGAGACGCTCGGCGCCGACTTCGTTTTCGAGACTCGCGTCATGGTGCGCGGCGCTGCGAAAGAGGGCGTGCTGGCGGGCGACCTCGCTGTTTTTGGCAGCGGCGACCCGAATCTCTCGGGGCGATTCCACGACGGCGACTCGTACGCGATCTTCCGCGAGTGGGCGGCCGCCCTCAAAGCGCGCGGAATCACCCGGGTCACCGGCAGCCTCTACCTGGTCAACGGGCTCTTCAATCCGCCGAACGTCCACCCCGACTGGCCGCGCGATCAGCTCACCAGCTGGTACGAGGCGCCGGTCGAAGCGCTCTCCTTCAACGACAACTGTGTCCTCGTGCGGGTCTGGCCGGCCTCGCGGGCGGGCCTTCCGGCGCGCGTCGAGACGGTGCCGAAGCTCGACTATTTCGAGATCCGCAACAGCGCCACGACCACCGGCACGCGCAACAAGAACCGGCTGCATGTCGGCCGGCTCGGCGACAGCGACACGATCGTCGTCTCGGGCACGATCGGTCTGCGCACCGGCCCCGGCGAGTCGTGGGTCGCGGTGCAGAATCCGACGGCCTACTTCGGCGCCTCGCTCAAGGCGGCGCTCGCGGAAGAGGGCGTCCAGGTGGAAGGCGGGATCGTTCCCGCTCACGGCTCGCCGGGCGGCGCCTGGGAGCTGGTGGCGACTCACCAGAGCGACCTGGCGCGTACCCTCGAGGTGACCAACAAGCGCAGCCAGAACTTCTACGCCGAGTCGCTGGCGAAGCTTCTCGGCTGGAAGGTCCGCGGCGAGGGCAGCTGGGCGGCCGGGGTCGGTGTCGTCGGGGAGTTCCTCGCCGGGCTCGGGATCGCACCCGCCTCGTTCTCGCTCGTCGACGGCTCGGGGCTCTCGCGCGGCAACCTCATGAGCCCGCGGTCGATGACCGGGCTGCTCGAGCAGATGTACTTTCACGCCCTCGGACGCGACTTCCTGCGCTCGCTGCCGTTCTCCGGCGAACAGGGCCTCAAGTGGCAGCGCCGGCTCGCCCGCGCCCCCTACGCCGGAAACGTCTTCGCCAAGACCGGGACGATCAACGGCGTCTCGACCCTGTCGGGCTACGCCAAGGCGGTGTCCGGGCGGGTCTATGCCTTTTCCATACTCTTCAATCAGGTGCGCAGCAACTCCGGCGCTCACGCCGCGCAGGACCGCATCGTCGCCGCCCTGATCGATCGCGGCTAGCCCCGCGCGCTTCGACCCGGGGGCGAAGTCACCCCAGAAAGCCACCCATGACGGACACACGCCAGGCGGATCTCCGCAATCTGATGAAGCGCGTCGAGCAGCTGGTGCGCGAGATTCAGTCGGCCGACGAAGTCGGCATCACGATCTACAACCTCGCCGATGCGATCATCTCGCGCTTCCGCGACGCGTTGGGCTTCTACGGCGGCCGGCTCTACCAGTGGGACGGCGAGGCCTACGAGCTCAAGGCGATCTTCCCCGACGCCCGCCCGGCGGAGCGCGAGATCCGCGTGCCCGCGACTTATGCGCCGATCGAGATTGCGCTCGCCGAGGGCGTGGTCTACATGGACTCGGGCGATCCGCGCTTCGACCACAAGCTCGAGGACCAGCTCGGGGTCGACCGCTTTGCGGCGATCGAGGTCGGCGACGAGGAGTTCATCCTGTCGTTCGACGTCGCGCCCGGCGTGCATCGCGACGAGGTGCTGTTCTCGCTCGGCGTCCTGCGCCACGGCATCAACCAGAAGCTCCGGCAGGAGCGCATGCAGGAGGTCTTCGATCAGGCGAGGAAGATCCAGGCGTCGATTCTCCCGCGCCGCGTGCCGGTCTACGGCGGCTTCGAGCTCTACGGACGGATCCAGCCGATGGAGTCGGTCGGCGGCGACTTCTACGACTACATCCCGATCACCGACAAGATCCTGGGCCTCGCGATCGCCGACGTCTCGGGGCACGGATTGCCGGCGGCCCTCCAGGTGCGCGACATCTACATGGGCCTGCGCATGGGGATGGCGCGCGACTTCAAGATCGTGCGCACGGTCGAACGCCTGAACCAGATCATCCACAAGTCGACGCTCACCAGCCGTTTCGTCTCGATGTTCTACGGCGAGCTCGAACCGAACGGCGTCTTCATCTACGTCAACGCCGGCCATCCGCCGCCGTTCCATCTCTCGGCCGCGGGCGAAGTGCGCTACCTCGACGAAGGCGGCGCGGTCCTGGGCCCGCTCGCCGACGCCACCTACGAGCGCGGCTTCGTGCGCCTCGCCCCCGGCGACATGGTCGTGCTCTACACCGACGGCATGATCGAGGCGACGCCCCCCGAGGGCGACGGCGAGGAGTTCGGTATCGAGCGCCTGGTCGAGATCGCCCGCAAGTCGACCGGCAAGAGCTCGAAAGAGATCGGCGAGGCGATGATGAAAGCCGTCGAAACCTACCGCGGCGAAGGCGAAGCCCAAGACGACCGCACCGTCGTCGTCGTCACCTACCCGCAGCCAGCGCCGGGCGCCTGACGCCCTAGCAAAACGCCTTTCCGCACGGCAGTTCGTCAGCGAGAGGACTCGCTTGAAGGGGAGCGGCGGCGATTCTCGCCTTGAGCTTCTGCTACCTTGGAAGCAGCGAGTCCGGAGACCTGGTCGGGAACGGCTCAGCTTCGGTGATGCAGCGTCCTGTTCTCAGCGTTCACCCGTAAGCATCGATCTCGAGCTTGATTCCGAGGTCTCCCAATGCCTTCATGGTTTCGCTGGCGATAGAAAAGCCGTGGTTGCCGTCTTCAATACCGAAGACACCAAGAAACAGATCCATCTTGTACCCCTGCGCACTCAGCTCCTTCAGCGCTTCTCCTCGGTTCTGGAGGCGAGCCAGCAATCCGGTGATGTGATCGTCAGGAGCCGCGCTCCGGTGGAGCAACGATCTGATCGACCACATGCCTACCGAAAAGTCAGCGTACCTGCGACCAGATTGGCCGAGGAGTGGATCGCCAGCGCGATGCGACTCATCGGGAGTAAGCCCCAATCTCTTGGAGACGGTGTCCGGGTCGAGGCTCTTGTCGAAGATTCGAAGTGACGCGGAATAGGTGACGTTCACTTCAATCGAAGCCACGGAACAGGCGGTCGCGTACTTTGGACCACGGGACACTGGTGATCGATCGGGCTTCGAGCTCTCTCACGCGGCGTTCGATCTCGTTCGACCAGGCGACTTCGACATCGGCGTCGGCGCGCACTTCGAGGCTCTCGATCAGCGCGCCGGCGACGGATGCGCGATCCTGCTCATCGAGCGAAAGCGCTTGCTTGAGGACTTCAGAAGCCGTCGGGCTCATGGCTGGGAAAGCATACGCCCCGACGCAGCTAGAGGCGGCGCGTCACGTTCTCGACGATCGAGATCTCCTGGCGGAGCTTGATCAGGCTGTCTGCGGGATAGAGCCCGCTGCGCAGTTGGACGCCGGTGTAGATCTGGGTGCGGGCGCCGACGATCGTTCCCGGATTGAGGACCGAGTTGCAGCCGACGGCGACCTGGTCGCCGAGGATGGCGCCGAGTTTGCGCTTGCCGGTCGGCAGGCGCTCGCCGTTTCCGGTGGGGATCTCGATGAGTCTGCCGTCGTGGCGGAAGTTGGAGAGGATGACGCCGGCGCCGAGGTTCGCGTTGCAGCCGACGATCGAGTCGCCGACGTAGTTCAAGTGCGCGGCGTGGGCGCCGGGGAAGAGGATCGCGCGTTTCATCTCGACGTTGGCGCCGACGACGCAGCCGTCGCCCACCCAGCAGCCGCCGCGCAGGTAGGCGCCGACGCGGATCTCGACGTCCTCGCCGATCCAGACCGGGCCTTCGACGACGGCGCCCGGCGCGATGCGCGAGCCCTTGCCGAGGACGATCCGGTCGCCGACGAGATGGGCGCCGGGATGCACCCGGCCGAGGATCTCCGCCGAGGGCAGCGCCGCGAGCAGCTCATCCATCGGAGCGTCGAGGAGCGCCCAGGGGCGCAGGGGATCGTAGCTCCCTGCGAAGGCCGCCGGGAGCTGGGCGAAGAGCTCGGGGAGGCGGGTCATCGCGCTTTCGAGGCGGCCGCCCGGCGCTCGTAGTAGGGGAGCGTGAGCGCCAAGCCCTCGGCGATCCGGGTCTTCGGCGCGGCACCGAGGGCGCGCTCGAGCCGCCCGGCGTCGAGGCTGTTGCGACGCAGCTCCGCCGAGACCGGCGGCTCGTGGCGCGGACGGATCGTCGAGGCGAGCTGCTTCGAGACCATTTCATAGAGCGCGTTGACCGAGGTCTCGATCCCCGTGCCGATGTTGTAGATGCCCGGCGTCCAGCGATCGAGCGCGGCGCGATGCGCCTTCACCAGATCGCCGACGAAGACGTAGTCGCGGGTCTGCGCGCCGTCGTCGAAGATGCGCGGCTGCTCGCCGGCGAGGAGCTTCTCGGCGAGGATCGCGACGATGCCGGCCTCGCCCTTGGGCTCCTGGCGCGGGCCGTAGATGTTGGCGTAGCGGAAGACGATCGGGTCGAGGTCGCCCATGACGCGGAAGGCATCGAGGTAGAGCTCGACCGCGAGCTTGGCGCAGCCGTAGGGCGAGGTCGGATGGCGGGAGTGCTCCTCGTCGCACGGGTAGACCTTCTGTTCGCCGTAGACCGTGCCGCCGCTCGAGGCGAAGAGCAGGCGGCGGACGCCGGACTTCTTGCAGGCCGAGATGAGGTCGAGAGTGGCGAGGATGTTGGTGCGCGCGTCGGCGGTCGGGTCGGCGATCGAGATGCGGACGTTGACCTGCGCGGCGTGGTGGCTGACGACGTCGATCTTCTCGTCGGCCACGAGCTCGTCGAGGCCGGGGTCGGAGATGTCGCGCTGGTAGAAGGTCGCGCCGGCCGGAATGTTCTCGCGCTTGCCGGTCGAGAGGTTGTCGAGCACGACGACGCGGTCGCCGTGCGCCAGGGCATCCTCCGCCAGGTGACTGCCGATGAAACCGGCACCGCCGGTGATGAGAAGGGTGTGGGCCATGGGCGGATTATCCCGCGAATCGCCGGCGGCGCGATGGATAGGCCCTGGCCTGGCATCCTCGTGCTCGGGGTCCTGTCCGGCCCGTCAACGTACGCCGGGGACACGTATCCGCCCTGGGGCGTTGCCGGTCCTACTGCGCGCTCGCTTGGGGCGGCTACCCGTCCCCAGCTGCGGGTCCGGCCACCCCTCGTCGGCAGGGTGGTGACGAAATTGCCTTCAACAGTGGTTCACCGCGACGCGAGAGGCGCTCGGGATCCAAAGTGGGCGACCACGCTTCAAATAGGAGCCCGCTTTGGATCCCGAGTGCCCGAGCACGCGACCACCGACGGTACGCCGGGGACACGTATCTGCCCTGAGGCGGCAAGGGGTTTCCGAACGGTTCGCCTGGGGCAGCTACATGTCCCCGGCTGCGGGTCCGAAAGATCGGTGACAGCTACCTGATTTCCCTCCCCGGCGAACGCCGGGCTCTCGGACTCTTCTGCAGGGAAATCAGGAAACTGTCACCAATTTCTCTATAGTGCCCCGGTGCGCTCGCTCGCTCCGCTACCCGACTCCTTCTACTTTCGCCCCGCCGAGGAGGTAGCCCGGGATCTACTCGGGCGTCTCCTGGTGCGCGAGCTGCCGGAGGGGCGGATCGTCGTCCGGCTGGTGGAGACCGAGGCGTACGCGGGGCCGCACGATCGCGCGAGCCACGCTTTCGGCGGACGGCGGACGGCGCGCAACGAGTCGATGTATCTCGCCGGGGGGCACGCCTACGTGTATCGCATCTACGGCGTGCACTTCTGCCTGAACGTGGTCACCGGCCCGCGCGACGCCGGCATCGCGGTCCTGCTGCGGGCGGCCGAGATCGTGGAGGGGGAGGAGCTGGTCCGGCGCGGGCGTCCCGAAGTGATCGCCGCTCATCGGCTCCTCGCCGGCCCGGGCAACCTCACGAAGGGCCTGGCGATCGATCTGGCGCTCGACACCGTGGCGCTCGATCGCGGCACGCTGCGTCTGGCCGCCGGGAAACCGGTCGCGGAGTCTGCGATCCTCACCGGACCCCGAGTCGGCTGCGAATCGGCCGGCGAGGCGGCCGCCTGGCCGTTGCGCTTCGCCGTGGACGGCAGTCGTGCGGTCTCGTCGCCCAGGCCGCGTCTGCGCTTCCGGTAGCGGCCGTCCCGACCCTTCCACGGCCTTTCCGATGGTGTCGTTCTCCGGAAGGAAACTCCGGGCCCTGGATTCCGAACGCGCACTCACGGGATCGGGACCGCCGGGTGGAGAACGGCGGCGAAGGGCCCCCTATTGCGGCACGAAGCGGACGACGCCGCGCTCAAAGTCGAGTTCGACGGCGGCGAAGCGGCCGAGGAAGTCGTTGCCGAGGATGCCACCGCGTTGCTCGATTCCCCACGCGGTGAGAACGGGAAGATCGGTTACATGGACGCCGACACCGGCGAAGCGCGCTCCGCCAAGATAGAGCTCGGCGATCTCCGCCCGCGGCGCGCGTACGGCCTTGCCGTCGAGGCCGCGCAACTCGATCGATCGCTCCGGATCCGGTGCCAACGCCAGACCTCGCGCCAGCTCCGGCCCGAGCAGAGAGACCTTTGCCCCCGTGTCGAGCACCCAATCGACCGCGCGACCAGCGATCGTTCCGGCGAGGAAGATATGCCGGTCGGCGAGGGTGAACGGGATCTCCGCGGCGTTCGTCGCGGCCGCTTTCCCGGCAATGGCGCCGCCGAAGCGGAGCTCGGGCTCCGGTCCGTAGACGAAGGTCACGCGCGGCGCCCGGCGGAGAAGATCGAAACCGAGGATGCCGGAGATCTCCCGTTCGCCGATCCGTGGCAGCGACCGCATCACCTGCACTGCCGACTGCTCGAAGCGCAGCGTGCCGAACGCGAGCGCAGGAAGCTCGGCGATTCCAAGGTGAGCTTCGACCTCGCCCGAGAGGGCGACGACTGCCGCTCCCGCCGTCCGTTCCCCGGCGGCGGAGTACTCGGTGCTCTCCAGCGGCGCAATCGCGACCTCCCGCGGTAGCGCGTCGCGGGCGACGACGCTCCGCCCTGCCGCGAGATCGACGACGAACCAGCCCTCAGCGCCGCCCTCCACGCGGCCGCGCGCGAACAGATGCTCGCCGTCGAATTCGAGCGCGACGTCGCCGGCGACCGCGGCCTCGGCGCGCGCCAACGACGTCTCGAGCGTCAGCGAGAGATCGCCCGGGTTGAGCGGGATTCGGCCGCCGAACAGATCGAGCACCGGCCCGCGGCCCGGCGCGATCGCACTGCCGGCGCGGACCTCGAATACCTGGCCGGGGCCACTCGCCGTGCGCAGATGAACGCGCAGGTCATAACTCTCGACGACCGCGAGCGGTACGGCCGGAAGGGCGCGCGCCGGCGCCCCCGGTCGCTCGACGGTCGCCTCGAGCCCGGAACCGGTGCAGCGCGCCACGAGCCGCGCTCCAGCGGAAGCCATCTGCACGAGGTCGGCTGATTTGCCGGGTGAGAGTGGCAGCACGAACGTCATTGCCTCTCCACCCGCTCCGACAAGGAACCGCCGCTCTTCGCCCGGCGCGAGATCCACCCGCTCCAGTGCGTAGGGCTCCCGCTCGCCCGTCACGAGAAAGAGGCGGCAGCCCGCCGCCTCCGCTGCACACCCTGGAACTCCCGAGAGCAGCGCGGCACACCCGATCGAACCCAGCCCGGCCCAGAAAGCACGCTGCATTGTCACTCCTCCGAGAACTGCTCCCGGCGGCGAGAACGCAAACGAAGTGCCAGATGCTCTACGCCGGCGGGAGCGCACTCCGCCCGAGGCCGGTACGCGTGCGAGCTGCCGATATCGGGAAGAGTTTCCCGAAATGAGCACGCGCCAGCGGCCCTCGGCTAGTTGGCCGGCTTCTCCAGCCGGACGTGGCCGGCCTTGAGGAGCTTCCAGACCGCGAGTTGGACGTCGAGCGGGTTCATCGAGCTGATGTTGACGATCGACTTGAGATCGTAGGAGCCGTTCAGGCGGGTGAGGAGGAAGCCCTCTTGCGACGTGATCTTGAGCTGGGTGAGCTCTTCCATCGTGCGCGCGAGGACCGGAATCGAGGTCGGGAGCACGCCGGACTTCTCGATCGCGGCGCGGATCAGCTCCTCGATCTTCTGCGCCTCCGTGGCGAGCTTGCGGCTGTCGGGGTCGAGCGCTCTGGCGGCGCGCATGTGTCGAAGCGTCGTTTCGAACTCGTTCTTCTGCAGCGCCTGCTGGGCGATGACCATGAGTGTTTCGGGCGTGATGGCCTGCGGCGCCGCGAGCGCGGCGGCGGTCGCCGCGGTTTCCGCCGCCGGCGTGTCGCGCGGCCGGACGATCTTCAGCCGCTTCGATTGCACCTGGCGGAAGAGAATCCGGCAGACGTGGAACTCGCTCGAGTGGGTGAGTTTGCAGATCTCGGCGACGGTGCGGTCGTCGTCGATGAGCGAGAGGATCTGCGGCGCTCCCTCGGTGAGGACCTTCTCGTCGAACTCGGCCACCGCGACCGGAATGGAATCCGGCGAGGGAACGATCCCGCGGATCCGCTTCCACTCATCGAAGCGCTGCATGCCTTCGAGGACGAGACCGGTGACGTCGATCGAGATCGGCACCATGTTGGCCGTCGGCAGCTTCTGATCGAGAAAGCGGAAGTCTCCCTCCGGCCAGCTGAAGACGTCGTAGATCGACTCCTCGGCCTTGAGCCGGAGCATGCGATGCACGTCCTGCTCGGAAATCGCCCCGATCGTCGAGAGGATCTTTCCGAGCAGCATCTTGTTGCTCTCCTGCATCCGGATCGCCTGCCCGAGCTCGGCGTCGGTGATGAAGCCGTGGCTGACGAGGAAGGCCCCGAGATGCTCCTTGGGGTCGGTCGAGGCCGACGAGACGATCATGCCGTCGCGGAAGAAGATCTGCTTCGTGACCTTGCCGTTCTCGACCACGAGCGTGCCGGTCTTCTGGGCTCCGGAGAGCCACTGAAGGAGCTCGGCGAGCTCCATGGTTTTGAGATTTCCCGTAATACTCATCGCGATCGTCGCAGCTCTCGATTATAGCCGCGAAGGATGAGGCCGCCGTGCGGTGCCTGGACGAGCTCGGGACGGTCGCGCATCTCCGGCGGCGGGGGAGCGCGAGGCGGGGCTACTTGCGGGCGATCGTCGTGCCGCGCTGGCCCTGGTAGTGCGACGACGAGCCGGGCTCGCCATAGGCCACGTCGGGTTCCGACTCCATCGCGATGAAGATCAGCTGCGCGATCCGCCGGTTTGCTTCGAGCACGAATGGCGTGGGCCCCAGGTTCTGGAGCTCGAGGGTGATGTTGCCCTGGAAGCCGGGGTCGCACCAGCCGGCGAGCGAGTGGTTGATCCACAGTCTGCCGAGGGTCGACTTGAGCTTGAGGTCGCAGGCCACGGTGCGCGGAATGCGCACGTATTCGAGCGTCGAAGCGAGGACGACCTCTCCCGGGAAGAGCTTGATGTGCGGCGCCCGGAACTCTTCCGGGTCCCGCGTCGGGCAGATCCAGTGATCCGAGAGGCGCAGGTCGAACGAGGCCGAGTTGATCTGCGAAGGCTCGTAGGGATCGACGCCGCCCTCTTCTGCCCAGGCGCGAATCCAGCGGTCGGGTTTGATCATCGGATGCTCGCGGATCTCACGGAAAGGATCAGACGTCGAAGTAGGCGGGCGTCGAAAGATCCTCACGGTGGATCGTGTCCACGAAGCGGATCATCTTGCGCGTGAGCGACATGAAGAGCGTGTGGGAGCGCGAGCCGCCGCCGAAGAAGCGGACGCCGCGCAGCAGCTCGCCGTCGGTGACGCCGCTGCACGAGAACAGGATCTGCTCGCCCGGCGCGAGGTCCTCCGTCTGGTAGATCTTCGAGAGGTCGTGATAGCCGAGCGCCGCGAGTCGGGACTTCTGCCCCTCGTCGGTGGCCACGAGCCGCGCCTGGATCTCGCCGCCCAGGCAGCGCATGGCGGCGGCGGTGATCACCCCCTCGGGGGCGCCGCCCGTTCCGAGCACCGCGTGCACGCCGGTACCGCGAACCGCGGCGGCGATGCCGGCCGAGAGGTCACCGTCGCCGATCAGGCGGATGCGGGCGCCGGCCGTCCGGATGTCGGCGATCAGTTGCTCGTGGCGCGGGCGGTCGAGAACGACGATCGTCAGGTCCTCGATGTCGCGCGCGAACGCCTTCGCCAGAGCCCGCAGGTTCTCGATGACCGGGGCGTCGATGTGAAGCCGGCCCTTGGCGGTCGGCCCGACGACGAGCTTCTGCATGTAGCTGTCCGGGGCGTGGAGGAGTCCGCCGCGCTCCGCGGCCGCGAGCACCGCCGTGGCGTTGGAGGCGCCGGTGGCGCAGAGGTTGGTGCCCTCGAGCGGGTCGACGGCGATGTCCACGCCGACGCCGTCCGGGTTGCCCTTGAGCGCTCCGACCTCCTCGCCGATGAACAGCATCGGCGCCTCGTCGCGCTCGCCCTCGCCGATGACGATGCGGCCGGCGATCGCGAGACTGTCGAGCTCCTCGCGCATCGCCTCGACGGCGACCTTGTCCGACTTGTGACGGTCGCCGAGTCCCATGGTACGCGCCGCGGCGATCGCCGCCCGCTCGGTGACGCGGATGAAGTCCTGTTCGAGGATGCGATCGAGGGTCATCGGCTTGTCGCTCCCGCCTTGGGCTTGCGTTCGGTGACCATCGGGGGGTTGTAGGCGGGAATTCCGGTCACCGCCTCGCCGATCACCAGGCCGTGGATGTCGTGCGTGCCCTCGTAGGTGAAGACCGACTCGATGTTCAGCATGTGCCGGATGACCGGATAGTCGTCCACGATGCCGTTGGCGCCCAGAATCTCGCGCGCCATGCGGGCGCATTCGCGCGCCACCCAGACGTTGTTGCGCTTGCCCATCGAGACGTGGTGCGGCTTGAGCTTGCCGGCGTCCTTGAGTCTGCCCATCTGCAGCGCGAGAAGCTGGCCCTTGGTGATCTCGGTGACCATCCAGGCGAGCTTCTCCTGCACGAGCTGGTGGCTGGCGATCGGCTGGCCCATGAACTGGATGCGCTGCTTCGCGTACTCGAGCGCCGTGTGGTAGCACTCCATGGCGGCGCCCAGGCCTCCCCAGGCGATGCCGTAGCGCGCCTGCGTGAGACAGGAGAGCGGTCCGCGGAGGCCCTTGGCGCCGGGCAGGATGGCGTCGTCGGGGACATGGCAGTCGTGAAGGCCGAGCTCGGAGGTCGTCGAGGCGCGCAGCGAGAACTTGCCGTGCTGGTCCGAGGAGGTGTAGCCGGGCGTACCCTTTTCGACCAGAAATCCGCGAATGCCGGAGGAGGAATCGTCGGTCTGCGCCCAGACGACCGCGACGTCGGCGAGCGTGCCGTTGGTGATCCATTGTTTGGCGCCGTTCAGCACCCAGCCGTCGGAGGTCTTCTTCGCCGTCGTTCGCATGCCGCCCGGGTTCGAGCCGAAGTCCGGTTCGGTCAGCCCGAAGCAGCCGATCGCCTCGCCGGTGCCCATCTTCGGGATCCAGCGGTCTTTCTGGGCCTGCGACCCAAAGGTGTAGATCGGGTACATGACGAGCGACGACTGCACCGACACGAAGCTGCGCAACCCTGAGTCGCCGCGCTCGAGCTCGGTCATGATCAGGCCGTAGGCGACGTTGTCCAGCCCGGGAAGGCCGTATTCGTCGATGGTCGAGCCGAAGAGGTTCATGCGGCCCATCTCGGGCACCAGCTCGAGCGGCGTGCGGCCGTCGCGGTGGCACTCCTCGATGATCGGCTTGACCTTCTCGTCCACGAAGGCGCGGACGGAGTCGCGCACCAGGCGCTGCTCTTCGGTGAGCAGAGCGTCGAAGTCCATGTAATCCACACCGGGAAAGCGGTTCACGACGGCCTCCTGAGCCTCCAAATGGGCGGGTGAGACGGGGCCGGATTTGGAACCGGCCGGGTGGCGGAATACTAACACGCGGCTCCGCTATGATCGGGCCGTGGCCAGTTTCTCCGGAGGCAGCGCATACGCCATGGCGAAGGACATCGCCGATGGCTATCTGATGGTCACCGAGCGCACCTATCAGCGCTTCGAGTCGGCGCAGCTCGACCAGCTGGCGTTCGAGCTCGAGCGCGCTCAGCGCGACATCCGCGGCGTCCTCTCGGCTGCCGACGACATCGCGACCGTCCAGCAGCGCAACCGCAAGCTCCAGCGGCTGACCCAGGCGATCGCCATGCTGCGGGGAGTCCAGGCGCGCACCAAGTCGCGGCTGGTCCGGAAGAAGGACTGACCGCGGCAGTGGAGGCTCTGCGAACGATCGGGCCGGTGGTCGCGGCGCTAGGCGCCGTGCTCCTCTTCGATCACATGACCCGGAGACGCGGGCTCGACCCGCCCGGATTCCGCGAGCCGCTGCGGCGGATCGCCGCGACGTCGCTGGTCGCGTTCAGTTTCTACGTCGGCGTCTTCGCCGCCGTCGGCACGATCGGCAGGCAGGGCGAGATCGACCTCTCCCAGTTGAGCAGCTGGCAGCTCTTCGCCCTGCACGCACTGTTCGCGCTGACGATCGTCGGCTGGTGGATGGCCGGATTCCTGGCGGTGCCGCGACCCGTTCCGGACATGTCGGCAGTCGCGGCGGAGCCGGTCGGCGAGACAGCCGCGAGCTCGGCCGCCGGGCCTTCGACCGGCTGGAGGAGCTTCGCCGAGCAGCTGGGAATGCGTACGCCGAATCTGCGGCGCGAGCTCGCCCTGGGAATGGTCGCCGGGGTCGGCGCCTGGCTCGCCGTGTTGTGCGCGGTCTTCGTTTTCGCCCTGGTGCTCTCCGCGCTCTCGGGCGAGGAGCTCCTCCCCCAGGCGCCGCCGGCGGTGATCCCGTGGCTCGCCGGGCGCCCGATCCTCCTGCGCCTGGCGATCGCCGCGTCGGCTGGACTGGTGGAGGAGGCGTTCTTCCGCGGCTTCCTTCAGCCGCGCATCGGTATCGCGCTCTCGACGGTCTTCTTCGCGCTCGCTCACCTCTCCTACGACCAGCCGATCATGCTCGTGGGCGTGACCCTGCTGTCGCTGCTCTACGGACTGCTGACCCGCTGGCGTCAGAACATCTGGCCGGCGATCGTCGCGCACTTTCTCTTCGACGCCATTCAGCTCCTGGTGGTCATACCGGCGGTCCTCGAGCTCTTCCAGCCCTCGGCGCCGTGACGTTCCCGCCCGAATGAAATGAAGGAAATCCGGTCTTTTCGTCGGTCCCCGTTCTGCTACACTTCGCCCGGTTTCTACCCATGACTTCGACCGCGGGACGGGAGCTCCATCTGACGATCGGCAGCCGGTTCGAGAATATCGAGCTGGTGCAGGCGGTCGTGGACGATGCGCTGCGCGAAGGTGGCGCGGCCGAGGACGCCCGGCACTGGATCGGTCTGGCGCTGCGCGAGGCGGTGGCCAACGCCATCAAGCACGGCAACCGCCAGGACCCCGACAAGCAGGTGGAGATCCAGGCCAGTTTCGACCCGGAGCAGGTGGAGATCCGGGTCGACGACCAGGGGGCCGGCTTCGATCCGGACGAAGTGGTCGATCCCCTGGCGCCGGAGAACCGTTTTCGCGCCAGCGGTCGGGGCATCTTCTATATGCGAAAGTTCATGGACGAGGTCGAATTCGAATCCGGCCCCTCGGGAGGGACACGGCTCCGGCTGCGCAAGCGGCTGACCCCCGCCCCCGAGGCCGGCAACATCTCCAGCAACATCCAACATCACGAACAATAGACAGGAGGAGTGGAGTCATGAAAATCACCAAGCGGGAACGGGATGGCGTGATCATTCTCGAAGTCGAGGGCAAGGTCACGATCGGCAAAGGTGACGTCGTCCTGCGCGAGACGGTGCACGAGGCGATCGGCGACCGGGCGGTCAAGATGCTGATCAACCTCGGCCAGGTCAGCACCATCGATTCATCGGGCGTGGGCGAACTGGTGAGCGCCTTCACGACGGTCACGAATCGCGGCGGCAAGCTGAAGCTCGTCAATCTGCCGCCGAAGGTCAACGACATCCTGCAGATCACCCAGCTGATCACGGTGTTCGAGGTGTTCGAGAGCGAAGACGAAGCCGTCCGATCCTTCTGACCTGACGAAAACCACGAGCCAGCTTTCCTCGCGCCTCGATCCGCGCCTCGCTGCATTCGCGGCGCGAGTGGAAGCTCGCCTTCCTGCCCTACTGCCGGCGGAGGACTCGCGCCCCGCGCACGTTCATCGTGCCATGCGCGCTGCCGTTCTCTCGCCAGGCAAGCGTGTCCGCCCCATGCTGACCCTGGCGGTCGCCGAGATGCTCGGCGGCGCCTCCGACGACGCACTCGACCTGGCCTGCGCGGTGGAGCTCGTGCACTGCTGCTCCCTCGTGCTCGACGACCTGCCCGCGATGGACGACGCCCACCTCCGGCGCGGTCGGCCGACGCTGCATCGCGAGCACGGCGAAGACGTCGCGCTGCTCGCCGCGTTCGCCTTGCTCAACCGCGGCTATGCGCTCGTCGCCGAGTCTTCGCAGCGGCTCCATCTGTCGCGCTACAGCCCGGAAGAGCTCCTGCACCACCTCGCCCAGGCGATCGGCACCGACGGGCTCATCGGTGGTCAGGCGATGGACCTGGCGAACGGCGGCGCCCCTCCGACGCTCGCCGACCTCGAGTACATCCACAGCCACAAGACGGGCGCCCTCTTTCTCGCCGCGGCGGAGCTCGGCGCGATGGCGGTCGACGCGCGGCGGCGGGATCTGGCGGCGATCGGTGCTTTCGCGAAGAACCTCGGGCTCGCCTTCCAGATCGAGGACGATCTCCTCGACGTCCTCGCGACGAGCGCGGAGACCGGCAAGGACGAGGGTCAGGATGCCTCGAAGGTGACCTTCGTGAAGCTGCTCGGCGTCGCTGGGGCGCGCTCTCTCGCCGACGAGCTGCTCGCGTTCGCCCTCGCGTCGGTAGCGCCGTTCGGACGCAAGGCCGAGGTGCTGTGCAGACTGGTCGAGTTCGTGGCCGGCTACGGCAACCTGGGGAGTCGGCAGGTGACGTTGACGGGTGCGGGCGGAGGGGGCCGGACGGGCGATGAGTGATCCGCGCGAGCTCGAGATCGCGCGGCGCGAGCTGCAGCGGCTCGGCTACCTGTCGCACCGCGTGGAGCGCTTCCTCTTGCGCGATGCCCTCGCTCCCGTGGGCGATCCGCGCGCGCTGGCGCACCTGGCGTGGAAGGTCGGACTACTCGCCGGTATGCTTCTGGCGCTCGCCAACACCCTGGCCCTGGCGGCGGCCAACGGGCTCTTCGCCGCTGCGCCAGCCGATCTCCTGCCGCTGTTCCTTCACCTCCTGCCGCCGCTGGTCATCGCATCCGCCGCCGGATTCGTCGCCGTCGTCGCCGGCTTCCTCTTCGCGCTCAAGCTCTTCCCGCGGCGCAGTCTCGAATGGCTGATTCTCGGCGTGACGTTCGTCGCCACCGCGCTGCTCTTCGGCTGGGCCGTCCTGCGGGCCTGGGATCTCCTGCTCGGGTTGCCGCGCTGGCAGCGCGTCGTCGCCGGCATCGCCCTGCCGCTGGTCGCGGCGGCGGTGGCGAAGCTCCTGGCGAACGGGCTGCTCTCGATCGCCATCCGCATGACCCGCATGACGCCGAGAGAGCGCCTGGTCTCGCGCCGCACCATCCTCGCCGTGACCGGCTCGATCCTGGCAATCGTCGCCACGGTCGCCTTCGTCGTGCCGCAGCGGGCTCCGGCCGCAGCGCCCGCCTCCCTGCCGAAGGCGGCCGGCGAGCGTGTCCTGTTGGTGGGGCTCGACGGCATTCTCGCCGAGGAGTTCGACTATCTGGTGGCGCGGGGCGCTCTGCCGGCCATCTCGGGACTGATGCGCGACGGGGCGGTCGTGGCGAGCTACGCGCGCGCCGCGGAGCTCGAACCGGCGGAGTTCTGGACGACCGTGGCGACGGGCGTCGGCGGCGAGCTCCATGGGGTGCGATCGCTGGACAGTTTCCGGCCGACCGGACTAGAGACGGCTCTCGCGCGGAGCGGGCCCTGGCGATTCTGGTGGTCCGGGGTGGCCGTGCCGCTGGGCCTTGCCGAGCATCGACCGCTGCTCGCCAACCGCCGGGCAGCTTTTACCTTCTGGGAGCTCTCGGCGCGCGGCGGAGCGCCGGCCGCGGCGGTCGACTGGTGGGCGACCTTCCCGCCCGAGCCGCTCGCCGGGCTGGTGGTCGCGCACGGCGCTTTCCAGCTTCTGCTGGATGGGCACCTGAGTGCCGTGGCGCCGGCCGATCGCGCGCCGGATCTCGCCCGGTTGGCCCGGGCGACCGAGCCCGGGCCTTCGGGCTCGACCCTGGAGGCAGCGCTGCCGGCCAAGCTCGCCGAAGAGCTGCTCCGGCGCGCGGTTCTCCCCGATCGCTTCTACCGCGAGGTCGCGCGCCGCGAGGCCGCTGACCGACCCGAGGCCATGGCGCTCTACCTTCCGGCCATCGATCTGCTCGCCGAGGGCTGGATCGGAGGGGACGTTGCCCTGGCCGACCTGGTGCGCGCCGAGCTCGAAGAGGCCGACCGCCTGATCGGCGGGCTGATGGAGGGCGTCGGCACCCTTGTGGTCGTGCTCGATCCCGGCCGCAGGAAAGGCGGCATGGGGAGGATGGGCAGGGTGGGGCGGGTTCTCTTCGCTCATCCGGCGCCGGATCCGCGCGCGATCTGCCGGGGTGGAGCCGATCTGCAGGTGGCTCCCGAGGCGGTCGCTGCCGCCCTGATCCGCGCCCTGGGCCTGCCGCAGAGTGCGGAGCTTCCCGAACCGCCCGGCTTTTGCTCCTGGCCGGAGCCGCCGGCGCGGGTCTCCGGCTTCGGCGAACGCTCGCCGGGCGGGGAACGACCCGGTGACAGCCGGGACTATCTCGAAAACCTGCGCTCGCTGGGATACCTCTAGCCCGGGCGCTGACCCGGGCACGACGCGACCGTCTGCCGGGCAGCGCCTCCAGTCCGTGAGGCCGGTGGGGCTGTTTTGGGGGCGTCGAAAGCGGGTGTTCAGTTCGACCAGCTGTCGGTCGTGCCGCCTTCGAAACTGTCGGCGAACAGCGGCTCGGCCGGGCGTTGCACGGTGCTCATACGGTCGGCGGCTGCGACACCGGCAGACCCGGCGGGAAGCGGCGCCGTCCGGCCGAGATCCAGTCGCAAGCCGACACTGGCGGCGATCAGCAGCATCGCTGCCGCGGCGAAACCCAGCCAGCGGCGACTGGAGAACGCGGCGAGCGCGGCGGACGCCGCCGGGGCGACCCGGCGCTCGGCGGGCACGACCTTCAACCGGTCGCGCAAGGCCACCAATTCGTCGAATTCACGCTGCAGCAGCGGATCGCCGGCGAGCCGGCTGGAGAAAAGCTCCGCTTCGACAGGGTCGAGTGTACCGTCCACCGCCGCCTCGAGCTGCTCGTACTCCGGCGATTCCTCGTCGCGTTCGCCGCGCACCAGCAGGCCCTCGAACGCGACGGCCAGGTCGGCCTCGGCGCGAAGCGTCTCGTCCACCGGGGTCACCGGGCTGGACGGGAGGGCGGGAGTGGGCAGGAGTCGCAGGTTCGGACGGTTCATATCGGCTCTCGTGAACGGAGATGCGGAAAAAGACTCCCGGTTACCGGCCTGGTGGAATCTCTCTCAGCCCTCCCATTCCGAGGCGCCTTCCGAAGGACGCGGACGCAGCCGCCGGGCGAGCCGCGCGCGGGCGCTCTTCCTCAGGTTGATGACCTGCCGGGCGGTGAGGTCGAAGCGCTGGGCGATGGTCCGGTCGTCGAGCGGCAGCTCATCCCAGAGCTCCCGGAGCTCCGGCTCGGGCAGGTCGAGGAGTCGGGCGAGGTCCGCGCGGGAGGCAAGTCCCGTGAGCGTCAGGAGGGTCAGCCGGTCCCGCCCCTGCTCGTCCCGCAGATTGAGCAGCAGGGCCCGCCGCTGTCCCAGGGGCAGCTCGCGGACCTCGCTCCAGAGGGCCGCCAGGAACTGGCGCCCTTCGAGCTCCCGGTGAGCCCCGGCGCGCGTTTCGGGCAAATCGAGGCCAGGCTGCGGATCGGCGCCCTCGGTGCCCGCGCTCGCCGCGCTCTCGCCAGAGAGGGAGAGCGGCGGGCGGTCCTGCACATCGAGCAGGTCGGCGGCAGCTTTCTGCAGATCGCGGAAGCCCCAGGGTCCTCCGCGCCAGAGCAGCAGGCGCCGCACGAGCTCCGGCAGCGGCAGCGCGCGGGCCGGGCCCGAGAGCGCCAGGTCGCGCGCCTGGGGAGCGTCGGACTTCGCGCCGGCTCGGGCCGTCCCCTCGGAGGTGGCTCCGGAGGCCGCAGCGCCGCCGGACGAGCCGTCTCGCCAGGCGGCGAAGCCGCAGAGGAGCGCTCCATCCCTGCCTTCCCAGAGCGCCAGCTCCTCGTCGTGGCGCAGGAGGTAGCGCAGCTGGTTCTGCAACCGGGTGCGTTCCGGGTGGCGGGCGCGCAGCCAGGCCCGGCAACCGTTGGCGCCCGTCGCCGCGACATAGGCGCGAAAGCTCTCGATCTCGACTTCCGGATCTCCCGACAACCACTGCTGGAGCCGCTCTGTCAGCCGAAGAAGGGCGGCGGCATGGACCTCCTCCTGATCGGCCGCCGGCACGCCGCCCAGCTGGCTTCGGATCGTTCGCCAGAGCAGCGGCGCGGCCTCGCCGAGCAGCAGCCGGCCCAGAGCCTCGCTGGCGGCTGCCGGCCCACGTTCGGCCGCCGACCGCAGCGTGGCGAGCAGGGGATCGATGGCGAGCGCCTTCACCCTGGCACTGCCGGCCCGCCGGCCGCGAAGAGCAACACCGTCGCGGCGCACGCGGCGAGGGCGGCGCCGGCGAGAAAGGCCGCTGAAGGCCCGAAGAGCTGCCAGACGACTCCAAACCAGAGACTGGCGAGGAACGTTCCGACGCCTGCGGCGAGGTGGAACGCGCCGAGTGCACTGCCGGCGCCCGGTGGGCTGGCTCCGGCGGCGCCGGGGCCAGCTGAGCCACCCGCACCGGCGAGCTCGACCACCAGCGCCCGTTCGGCGCCTTCGGTGAGACCGTAGAAGGCGGCATAGAGCGCGAGCAGGGCGGCGAGCGCCGCGGGCTGTGCCGTGACCGCGAAGCCCGTGTAGGCGATGGCGTACAAGGTCCAGCCGAGCAGGATGGCGGGCCGGCGGCCGATACGGTCGGCGAGTTTGCCGCCGGGAGCCGAAGCGAGCCACTTCACGACATGGAATGCCGACCAGAGGAGAGTGAGGCCGACCGCTCCGATGCCGATTTCGGCGGCCCGCAGCAGGAGAAAGGCGTCGCTCGCATTGCCCAGCGCGAAACAGAAGAAAGCGGCCAGAGCCCCGCGCAGTGGCCCGGGGAGAGGCTCGGACCGCGCCCCGAGCGAAGGGGCGGCGCCCCGGCCGCCGACCGCCGGCGGGGAGCGCCGGGTGGTCTCGCGCGGCAGGCCGAAAGCGACAGTCAGGAAGCCGGCGAGGGCCGGGAGCGTCGCGACCAGGAAAACCGTCCGCAAGGCGCCGGGCGAGAAGAGCAGGAGGACCGCCGCGAGGAGGGGGCCGCAGGCGGCGCCCAGGTGGTCGAGGCCGCGGTGATAGGAGAAGGCATAGGCGCGCTCGCCGGGTGCGACCGCCTCGGCGATCAGGGCGTCGCGCGGCGCCGTGCGCAGGCCCTTGGCGAGCCGGTCCCAGAGCCGCAACGAAATGACCTGGGCGGCGGTGGTGGCGAGCGCGAGCAGGGGTCGCGCCAGCGCCGACGCGCCGTAGCCGGCGACGACGAAGGGCTTGCGCCGCCCGAGTCGATCGCTCGCCCGGCCGGCCCAACCCTTGACCAGCGCCAGGACGCCCTCGGCGGCTGACTCCATCGCGCCGAGCACTGCCGCGCCGCCTCCCAGCGCCGCCAGGAAGCCCGGGAGCAGGGGGTACACCATCTCGCTCGCGACGTCCTGGAAGAACGAACCGGCTCCGAGCCGTCGCACGGTCGGCGGCAGGTCTCGCCCGCGATAGGCGCGCAGGAGGGCCGGGGAGGAGGGGCTCACGGCGGGTCGATTCTCTCCCGCTCGGTGCCTTCGCGCTCGCCTCTTTCGCGGTCGGCATTTTCCCGCCCCGCCCAGTACATCGTGCGCAGGCTGTGGAGTTCGCCGCTCGGATAGTGGCGATAGCCCACGAGGCCGGCCGGGTGGACGGCGACGTTGACCTTCGTGAACAGTGAGAGATAGGGCAAGTCGTGCGCCACGATCTGCTGCGCTTCGACGTAGAGCGGCCGACGCGCAGCGCGGTCGGGGAGGCGCGCGCCCTGCTCGACGAGCTCGTCGAAGCGCGGATTGGAGTAGCGCCCGCGGTTGGACCCGGCCGGCGGTACGCGCTGCGAGTGCAGAATGAGCATGTAGATGTCGGGGTCGGCGATCCCCGTCCACGTCAGGCTGAAGAGCTGGAAGTTGCCGCGCTTGATGTCGGCGTAGAACGTCGCGAACTCGTAGGAGCGGATTTCGACATCGACGCCGATCTCGCGCCACATCGACTGGAGGATCTGTGCCTGCAGGACGGCGGTTTCGTCGGTCGACGTCTTGTAGGTGAGGCGCAGGCGCGGCTCCGGCCCGCTCCCGTCCGGGTCGGGGAAGCCGGCCTCGTCGAGCTGGGCGCGGGCCGCCGCCGGGTCGAAGGGCGTCGCGGGGAGATCGTCGTTCCTCGCCCAGTTCCCGGGTGGGAGGAGGGTCTCGGTGACGACGCCGAGGCCTCGCCAGAGCGTGCGCACCAGCTTCTCCCGGTCGAGCGCCAGGGCGAGGGCGCGCCGCACGCGGCGATCGGCGAGCAGCGGATCGGTCAGGTTCAGGCCGAGGTAGACGTAGTTCGCGCCGCTCGCGGCCGGCACGCTGAAGCGCGGGTCGGCGCGAAAGAGCGGCACGACGTCGGGCGGCAGGGCGTTCACCACCAGCTGAACGCTGCCTTTGCGCAGCTCGAGCACGCGCACCGTGGCCTCCGGGATCTCGCGCAGCACGACGCGGTCGAGCCGCGGCCGGCCGCGGTAGTGGGCGTCGAACGCCGCGAGCTCGATGGTGTCGGCGGTGCGCGAGACGAAGCGGAACGGGCCGGTGCCGACCGGCTGCCGGTTCATCGCTTCGGGCGTCGAGCCCGACGGTACGATACCCAGATACGAAGTGAGGTTCGGCAGCAGAGCTCCGAACGGCTCCGAGAGCACGAAGTCGACGGTGGTCGCGTCGATCGCGACGACCCGCTGCAGGAAGGCGAAGGCGCCGCGCTTCGAGCTGGCGACCGTGCCGTCGAGCAGGGTCTCGAAGGTCCACGCGACATCCTCGGCCCCGAAGGTCGAACCGTCGTGGAAGAGAATGCCGGGGCGCAGGTGAAAGCGCCAGCGCGCTCCGAGATCGAGCACTTCCCACGACTCCGCGAGATCGGGCAGGAAGTCGCCGCTCTCGTCCTTCGTCACCAGCCCGTCGAGGATGAGCTCGAAGACGCGGCTCGAGGCCTGGTCGGTCGCGACCCGTGGATCGAGATGGATCGGTGCGCTTTCGAGCGCGACGGTGAGGGAGTTGTCTGCCGGCGGGCGGGGGGGCGGTGCCGGGCCGCAGGCCGCGACGAGAAGCGCCAGCGGGAGGAGGCCGGCCCTCAGTACCATTCGAGCAGCGAGATGCCGAGTCCGATCCGGGTCGAGCTCTGGTTGTAGTCGATCAGGCTCTCGGCATAGCCGTGGAAGATCTGCAGGTAGCCCTTGAGGTCGCGATGGATCGGAAAGACCCAGCCGAGCTCGACGGCGCCGTGCGAGCTCGCGCCACCGCGCAGCGAGTGGCGGGCCATGAGGCTGATCTCGTGCTCGCGCAGGCGGCGCACGAGCAGGAGGTCGCCCCGGCCGGCATAGTCCTCGAGATCGGGGTTGTCTTCGCCGCCCGCGACCTCGGGAAGCCGCCACCAGGGCCGGGCGACGAGCGTCCAGGCGTCGCGCTCGAAGCCGATCATGCCGATGACGCGGTTCCAGCTCCGGGAGTAGGGCAGATCCGTGCCGTTCGACTGGTGGTTGAGGGAAACGCCGAGAAGGCGCCCGTCGAGTCCGAGAAGCTCGTAGCTCGTGTGGAAGACGAGCATCAACTCCGGCTCGTAGTTGGTCTCGCGGAAGGGGCGCGACAACTCACTGTTGTAGACCTGCCATCGGGACGACTGCGTGTAGCCGAACCAGAGATCGCCCCGGTGGCCGAAGAGCTCCTGGGCGATCTTGGTCTTGAAGCTGATCTGGAACTTCGCCTCCACCTCGTCCAGATTCTCGGACTCGGTCACCGAGTGACCGGGCTCCGGGCTCGAGGGGAACTGATTGGGAGAATCGGTGTAGAAGGCCGGCAGGAGATAGACCGGCTTGAAGGCGCGCATCCCGAATGTGCCGAGCTTGGCGTTCCGGGTGAGCTCCCAACGGCTGTCGAGGAGTGAGCTCGCGACCGGCGGGCCCGCCTCTGCGAGTCCGCCGGCGACGGCCGGCCGCGCCATCATCTCGGCCGGCGGCGGCGGTCCGACGAAGGGCTCGCGCTGCGGCGTCGTCGGCGAAGACTCGGGAGCGGAGTCCGGGGAGGTCGCCTGCGGCGCCTCCTCGATGCCGCCGGGCCGCCTGTGGCGGCCGACGGCGCGGTCATAGCAGGCCAGCCGCTCGAAGTCCGAATCGATGCCGACGCAGCCCTCGGGGGAGATCGTCTCCACCTGGGCGAGCGCGGAAGTGGCGGCAAGCGGGGCGAGGCTGTGGATGAGGACGAGAGCCAGGCCCCGCAGGGCCTTTGGTAAGATCATCGGATTCGCGCTCACCGGGCGCCTTGATGCTAGCACTGCGATGTTCGGCCGCCGGCCTCGAACGGTGGCGATTTCCAAAGGAGCTTCCGAAGTGACTCGATTCCGCTCGCGCCGCGCGCTGCAGGCTGCTGCCGCCCTCCCGCTCCTCCTGACACTCGGTGTCTCGATGCTCCGGGCCCTCCCTGCCGACAGTGCCGGCGGCCCGCGGGCGGTCGTGCTCGGATTCGACGGCGCCGACGCCAAGCTCACCGAACAGTGGATGAACGAAGGGAAGCTCCCCAACCTCGCGCGCCTGCGTGAACAGGGGACCTTCTCGCCGCTGCGCTCGACGATCCCCTCGCAGACGCCGGTCTCCTGGTCCACCTTTTCGACGGGTCTGAATCCCGGCCGGACGTCGATCTTCGATTTCCTGAAGCGCGACACCACGACCTACCGCCCGAGTTTCGCGGCGTTCGACGAGTCGTCGAAGCCGTTCCTGTTCGGCGCCAGCAACGGCCCGGCGGTCGGCGCTCTGGCGGCGGCCGCGATCTTCCTCGTCCTGCTGCTGCTCCTCAAGCTGTTTCGCGTCCGCCTGAAAGCCGCAGCTCTCGTCGCGGCGCTGTTCGCGGTCGCCGCTGGCGCCGGCGGATTCTGGGTGGGCAGCACGCTCCTGCCCGAGAAGGTTCCGTCGGTCATCAACCGGCGCCAGGGAGATCCGTTCTGGAAGGTCCTGGGCGACGCCGGCAAGCACGTGCGCGTGATGCGCATGCCGGTGACCTTTCCGCCGGAGCCGTTCCCGCACGGCGAGATGCTCTCCGGCCTCGGCACGCCCGACCTTTCGGGCCGGATCGGGAAGCCCTTTTACTTCACCTCCGAGCTTTTCTTTCAGCCGCGCGGCGGCAACGAGGTGTCGATCGAGATCGTCGAGCTCGAGGACAACAAGGGGACGCTCGCGACCGAGATCAAGGGCCCGCCGAACAAGCTCTTCCCCAAGCAGTCGGACTACATCCGGATTCCGATGACGATCGATGTCGCGGCCGACAAGTCGAAGGTCGACATCGCGGTATCGAACGCCCGGCTCGCGCTCAAGCCGGGAGAGTGGAGTCCGTGGGTGCGCTTCGTCTTTCCCTTCAACTCGCTGATCAAGGTCTCCGGGATCGGTCGCTTCCGGGTGCTTGCGATCGAGCCCGAAGTGCGGATCTACCTCTCGCCGATCCAGTTCGACCCCTCCGACCTGCCGGCGATCTTCGACGTCACGGCGCCGCGCGCTTTCGCGGGCGAGCTCGCGTCGCGCTTCGGGCTGTTCAAGACGATCGGCTGGATGATCGACACCTGGTCGATCAAGGGCGGCACCATCGACGACAAGGTCTTCCACGAGGATACGGATTTCACCGTCGTCGAGGAGGAGAAGATCCTCGCCGGGCTGCTCGAGGACGATTGGGACGTCTACTTCCACTACTTCGAGTTCACCGACCGGGTGCAGCACGTCATGTGGCACCACACCGATCCGCAGCATCCGCTCTACACGGCGGAGGGCAATGCGAGGTACGGTGATTCGATCCTCAAGTCCTACCAGCAGATGGACCGAATCGTGGGCAAAGTGATGGAGAAGGTCGCGACGATGCCGGCCGGGACGACGCTTCTCATCGCTTCGGACCACGGTTTCGCCCCCTGGCGACGGACGATGAACTACAACACCTGGCTCGCCACCGAGGGCTATCTCGTGCTCAAGGGCTCGACCGGCCAGCAGGCGAATCTCGAGGATCTGTTCGACCAGGGCCAGTTCTTCCAGGACGTCGACTGGTCGAAGACGCGCGCCTATGCCATGGGGCTCGGCAACGTCTACATCAACCTGAAGGGCCGGGAAGGCCAAGGCATCGTCAATCCGGGTGCCGAGTACGAGGCGCTCACCGCCGAGATCCGCGCCAAGCTCCCACAGTACGTCGACCCGCAGAACGGCGAGCATCCGGTGGCCTACGTCTTCACCCGCGACGAGGCCTACGGCACCTACGACCCGGCGCTCATTCCGGACCTCTTCCCGTCGAACGCCTCGGGCTACCGGGTCGGCTGGCAGGACTCCCTCGGCATCGTCGCCAAGTCGATCGTCGAGCCGAATCTCGACGTCTGGAGCGCCGATCACTGCTCGGTCTACCCGCCGCTGGTGGACGGCATCCTGTTCGCGAACCGCAAGCTCGACCTGTCGCAGAAGCCGTACATGGCCGACATCATGCCGACCCTGCTCGCGATCTACGACGTGCCGCCAACAGTGGAGCTCGACGGCAGGAGTCTCGTCCCCTGAGAGAGCCAGGCCGGCCAGGGTCGCTGGAGCCCCCGAGGTAGATGAGGAGGCTCACCGCGCTTCTCGCCCTGGCGCTGCTCTCGGCCGGTGTGGTGGAACTGGCGGCCCAGACCTCGCCTTCGTCACGTGAGCAGGAGCTGGAGGCGATCCGCGGCGAGATCGCCCGGCTGACCGCCCGGCTCGAGTCGGTGAAACAATCGGCGGCGGGCATCGCCGGTGAGCTCGACCGGCTCGAGCTCGAGCTCGAGCTGCAGTCGCAGAAAGTGGCCGAGGCGGAGTCGGCGAAGGCGATCGCCGAGGAGCGCGCCGCCGCTTCCGAGGTGGCGATCGCCGACCTCGAACGCCGCCTGGCCGAGGAGCGCCAGCGGCTGCGCCAGCGGCTCACCGGTCTCTACCGGATGGGTCGCCATGGATATATCCGGATGCTGCTCTCCCTCGCTCCCGGCGAGGCACTCCTGCCGGCGGTCCGGGCGCTGCGCTTTCTAGCGCGCCGGGATGCGGCGACGGTAGCGAGCTTCGAGGAGATCGCGGCGCGGCTCGCGGTCGAGAATCGCGAGCTCGAGGCCGAGCGAGAAGTGGCCCGAGGCTGGTTCGCGCGCGAGAACGACCGCCGCAACCAGTTGGTCGCGCTCGAGCGCCGCAAGGAGCAGATGCTCGCCGGGACGCGCCGGGAGAGCGAGCAGATCACGAGCGCCGCGCTCGAGCTGGGCGAGCGCGCGCGCAAGCTCTCGGCCCTCCTCGACGCCCTCTACGGCCGCAGCGACCCGGGGCTCGGAGGGCTGCCGATCCGGGATTTCCGCGGCCTGCTCGACTGGCCGGTCGAAGGCCGGGTGTCGGCGGAGTTCGGGCCTCGGGTCGACCCCCGGTACGGTACCCGCGTGCCGCACAACGGCCTCGACCTCGAGACCGTCCCGGGCAGCGAAGTCCGTGCCGTCTATCCCGGGAAGGTCCTCTTCGCGGCGCCGTTCGAGGGCCTCGGGCAGATGGTCGTCGTGCAGCACGCGGGCCGCGTCTTCACGCTCTACGCCGGCCTCTCCGAGCTCCGGGTGCGCAAGGACGATGTCCTGCCCCTGCATTCGATCGTCGGCCGCGCCGGCAGCTCGCTCTACTTCGAGATCCGCGTCGACAAGAACCCGGAGAATCCGCGGGGCTGGCTGCGCTAGTGGCGCCACGGCAGCCCCCTGTTCGCCGCCGCTGCATCCGAACCCGCCGCCGGATAAGATGTCCCCGATGAATCGTTCCGTTCCGCCCTCGCCCTCCGACCCGCCGGCTCGCGATCCGAACCGTTCGCGGCGGCGCTTCCTCGCCCTTTCGCTCATCGTGATGCTGCCGCTCGTCGGCGGTGTGCTGTGGAGCGCCGGCGATACCGGCGACAAGGAGCCGGATCCCGACTCCCTCTATCGTTATCTCGCGATCTTCTCCGAGACGCTCAATCTGGTGCGCCAGACCTACGTCGAGCCGACCGACATCTCCACCCTCCTGGCCGGCGCGATGGAGGGTTCGACCGACGCGCTCGATCCCTTCTCGATCTACCTGCCGTCAGCTGTGCCGGCCGCCGGGGAGGGCGACCTCCTGCCCGGAGCCCGTCATGCAGGCCTCGTGGTCCTGAAGGACCGTGGGGTCGCCTACGTCGCCGGCGTGGAGGAAGGCAGCCCCGCGGTCGCTGCCGGAGTCGAGGGCGGCGACATCCTGTCGCGCATCGGCGGTCGGCCGACGCGGCAGATGCCGGTCTGGGAGATCAACCGCGAGCTCGTTCCCAAAGACGGCCGCGACCTCGAGCTCGAAGTCGTGCGGCGCGGCGAGACCAAGACGCTCCAGCTGAAGCTCGCGGAGTCCGTCCCGCCGGCGCCCTCGCTCGCTCCGGTCCAGGGGTATCCGCTGCTGCGGATTCCGCGCATCGACGGCGCTGCTGTCGATGCGGTGCGGGCTCTGCTTCAGCGGGCCAGCGCCGAAGGCACGACGAAGCTCATGCTCGACCTGCGCGGCATCTCGGGCGGCGAACCGGAAGCCGCCTACGCGCTCGCCGGACTCCTCGCGGAGGGCGAGCTGGGAACGCTGCGCGTCAAGGAGAAGGTCGGCCGGAGCTTCACCGGAACCGCCGCTGCGGGCTGGGCGGGCGAGGTGATCCTGCTCGTCGACGGCTACTCGTCGGGTGCTGCCGAGATTCTCGCCGCCGTCCTGCAGCAGAAAAAGGGCGCCAAGCTGGTCGGCGTGCCGACTTTCGGCTGGGCCGGCGAACGCTCGCGGATCGAGCTCGAAGGCGGAGCGCGCCTGTATCTGACCACCGCCTTCTTTGCCGGACCGGATGGCAAGCCGCTCTCGGAGCGTCTGACGCCCGACCTGCTGGTCGACGACATCATCCGCCGATTCGAGGAGCGCGAGCGGCCGCTCTCGGAACTGATCCTCGAGCGCGCGATCCGCTATCTGAACGGTGAGCCGGAGCTTGTCGAGAAGAAAGCCGCCTAAGGGCGGCCGCAGCGCCGCACCTTCCTCCAGAAAGAGTCCGGGTTCCCGGCGCCGCAAGGGCGGTCGCGGCTTCCGGGTCCTTTCGTGGCTCGTTCTGGGAGTCGTCCTGTTCGCTCTGGGCGTCTACTTCGGCGAACGGGTGGTACAGAGGTTCGCCGCCTGGAGGACTCCAAAGCCCTATTCGGCAGCGGCCGCCCGCAAGCCGACTCCGGCGAGCCCTGCCGCACGGTCGCGTGTCGAGGCCAAAGCGCCACGCGGCGCGGACCCCCGACCGACCGCGGCCGCCCCGACTGCCTCTGGAGCCACGGGCGACGGTGCCGGGTTGCCCGCTGTCACCGGACAGCGGGATCCAACGGCGTCAACGACTCCGACGGACCCGACGGCTGCGCTCGCTCCGATCGCTCCGCCGCCGCCGAAAGCCCGGGTGGCGATCGTCATCGACGACCTCGGGCGCGACGTCGCGGTGATCGAGAGGCTGGCGACGATGGCGCCAGGCGCGGAGCTCTCGTACGCGGTGCTGCCGTTCGAATCGCGCACTTCGGAGGTCGTCGAGGCGCTACGCCGCCACGGCGCCGAGGTGCTGCTGCATCTGCCGATGGACCCGGAGGGCGAAGCCGATCCCGGACCCGGAGCGCTCTCCACGGCGATGTCGAAGCGCGAGCTCGCCGCGGCGACCGCGGCGGCGCTCGCCGCCGTGCCTGGAGCGGTCGGCGTCAACAATCACATGGGATCGAAGCTCACCGCCGATCGCGCGGCGATGGCCGCCATCCTGGGTGAGCTCCGGCGCGAGAACCGCTACTTCCTCGACTCGCGGACGGCGGCCGGGAGCGTCGGCTTCGAAGTCGCGCGCGAGCTCGGCCTGCCGGCTGCGAACCGCGACCTCTTCCTCGACGACGATCCCGAACCGGGAGCTATCGCAGCGCAGTTCGCGCTGCTTCTCGCCCGCGCTCGCGAGCAGGGCGCGGCGATCGCGCTCGCGCATCCGCGGCCGTCGACGCTCGAGGTGCTGGCGGAGCAGATCCCGCAGGCCATCGCTGCGGGCATCGAGTTCGTGCCGGTCTCCTACCTGCTCGAACGGAGCGAGGAGCTTCCGGAGTAGCGAAGGCGCGCGCAGCGCGGTAGCCGATCTCAAGAGGCGCGCAGCGCCTCTATGGGCCTCTGCGCAAGCGGGCGGGCGCTGGCGGCGAGGCCGGCGGCGGCGGCGAAGAGGCCGGCGAGGGCGATCGCCACGAGCGGCGGTACGACGTCGAGGTGGAACGCAATCTCCATCCCTTTTTCGAGCACGACGGCGGCGAGGATCGTTCCGGCGACGGCGCCGATGGTGCCGGCGAGGAGGCCGACGATCGCCGACTCGGTAGCGAAGAGCGCCGCGACCTGCAGCCGGGTCATGCCCAGCGCCTTGCCGAGGGCGGCCTCGCGCCCGCGCTGCGCGGCACCGGCCGCAACCGCCCCGGCGAGGATCGCGAGGCCGGCGAGCAACGTGAAGCCGCCGAGAAAACGCACACCCAGAGCGATGCGCTCGAGCACCGCGCCGACTTTCTCGAGCACCTCGCGGATCGCGAAGACGGTGACGTTCGGCGTCGTCGCGGCGAGGGCGTCCTGCAGGCGCTGCTCGCCTCCGGCCGGCAGCCGGACCGAGGCGATGCGCATCTGCGGCGCCCGGTCGAGCACGCCGGGCTCGACCACCCAGAAGAAGTTGATGCCGAAGCTCTCCCAGTGCACCTTGCGAAGGCTCGTCACGGTCAGCGATACGGGCACTCCCTGGACGTCGAAGACGACTTTGGAACCGATCCGGAGTCCCAGGTCGCGCGCGTACTCCTCCTCGACGCTCAACTCGTCCACGCCCGGCGTCCCCCAGAGCGTGCCTTCGAGCAGCGTATTGTCGGCCGGCAGCCGCTCGAGGAAGGTGAGACGCTGCTCGCGGGTGAGAGCCCAGCGCCCGCGCTGCCCGCGCTCTTCATCGCCGTCGTCGGCCGCCTTGGCGGCGTCCGCGCGCTTCTGCTCGCGGGCAGCGGCGAGGGCGGCGACGGGCTCGCCGTCGATCTCCGCGAGGCGCGCCATGACCAACGGCACGGAGTCGACCGAGGTGGCGCCCGCGCGGTCGATCTCGGCGCGCACTCCCGCCCATTGGTCGGGCTGGATGTCGATCAGGAAGGCGGTCGGCGCGTTCGTCGGGAGATCCCCCCGCAAACGGGTCGTGAGACCGGTTTCGACGGTGCGCATTCCGACCACGACCATCGCCCCCAGCCCGAGGGCCACGACGCTCGCGACGGTCGGTGCCCCTGGGCGGCCGAGCGCGGCGAGACCGTAGCGCAGCGGCAGCGGCAGAGCGAGGCGCGGCAGCCGGTGCACGAGGAGAATGAGCCCGCGCGCGCCCAGCGCCAGGACGAGGGCGGTGGCCGCGAGGCCGCCGGCGAAGGCCGCACCCAGGGCGAGAGACCGGGCCTGCACCGCGGCGACTGCGGTCAGCCCGGCGAGCAGGAGAACGCCGGTCGCCGCCAGCACCAGGCGTGACGGCGGCAAGGGCTCGACCTCGCGGCGGAGCACGCGGGCCGCGGGCACTGCGAGGGCAGCGAGCAGCGGTGGCAGCGCGAAGAGCAGCGCGATACCCAACCCCAGACCGAGGCCGCGCAGCGCGGCGAGCGGCTGGAACTCGATCTGCGGCAGCACCGGCAGGAGCGACCCCGCGAGGCTGGGCACGAGGCGCTCGAGTCCGAGTCCGAGGAGAACGCCAGCAAGGCTTCCGGCGGTCGCGAGCAGCACGGTCTGGCCGAGGTAGATCGCCAGGATCTCCAGCGGCCGCGCGCCCAGGGCCTTGAAGACCGCAATCGAATCGAGGCGGCTGGCGAGCCAGGCGCGGACGGTCTGCGCGACGCCGACGCCGCCCACCACCAGCGAGAGCAGGGCGACGAGCCCGAGGAAGCGCTCGGTCCGGTCGACGCCGCGGCGCATTTCGGGCTGGCCTTCGGCGGAGGTCTCGATGCGATAGAAGGCTGGGTCCCCCAGCGCGCTGCGCAACTCGGCGGCGTAGGTTTCGACCCCTGTGGCCGGCGTGCCCTCGGGCAGTTTCAGCAGCAGCCGGTGGGTGACCCGGCTGCCCAGGGCGACGAGGCCGGTCGAGCGCAGGCTTTCGCCGGAGAGAAAGAGGCGCGGCCCGAGAGTGAAGGCGTTGCCGAGCCGGTCGGGCTCGCCGAGCACCGTGCCGCGCAGTGTGAAGCGCTTGCCGCCGATCGCGATCGGGTCGCCGATCCGCAGGCCGAGCCGCGCCAGCGCCTCGGGCGCGATGACGACCCCGCCGTCGGCCAGGAGCTCCGAGAGTGGGCGTTCGGGAGAGAGGGTGAGCTTGCCGTAGAAAGGGAACTCGCCGTCCACCGCCTTGAGCTCGACGAGTTGGCTTCGGCCCGCGCCGGCACTGCCCGCGGGTGCCGCGGCGACGGTGACCATCTCGGTGATCCGGGTCGAACGCACCGCCCGCCAGGCCGGGCCGGCGGCCAGGAGCTCGTCCACTGCCGACGGCACAGGCTTCTGGCCGCGGACACGCAGGTCGGCGGCGAGCAGCTGTCGCGCTTCGCGCGCCAGGGTCGCGCGCAGGCTGGAGGAGAAGCCGGCGACCGCGACGACCGCGCCGACCCCGACGGCGAGGCAGAGGATGAAGAACGTCACCCGGCCGCGGGCGCCGCGCGCTTCGCGCCCGATCTGGCGGAGGAGGGTTCCGGCGGTCATTGAGACGAGCTCGGCGCTCTCATCCGAAGGTCATCCGGCGGTCAGCCGACACCGGCGGCGTCCGGCCGCGCGTCGATCCGCGGCTCGGGGCGCGACTCGACGCGCTCGACACGGCCGTCGCGCAGGTAGATCCGCCTGTCGGCGCGCTCGGCGATCGAGGCGTCGTGGGTCACCAGCACGAGTGTGGCGTGAACGTCGGCGCGCAGCTCGTCGAGCACATCGAGAATGCGGTCGCCGGTGGCGCCGTCGAGGTTGCCGGTCGGCTCGTCGGCGAACAGGATCTGCGGACGCGGCGCGAAGGCGCGAGCCAGGGCGACGCGCTGCTGCTCGCCGCCGGAAAGCTGGGCGGGATAGTGATGGCCGCGCTCGCCGAGGCCGACGCGATCGAGGAGGGCGCGCGCGCGGTCGAGCGGCCGCTTCTCGCCTCCGAGCTCGAGCGGCAGGAGGACGTTCTCGAGCGCCGTCATGTTCGACAGCAGCTGGAACGACTGGAAGACGAAGCCGATCTTGCGCCGCCGCAGGCGCGCGAGGGCGTCCTCGGAGAGATCCTGGATCGCCGCGCCGTCGATCCAGACTTCGCCGCTCGTCGGCCGGTCGAGGCCGGCGGCGAGACCGAGGAGCGTCGACTTCCCGCTGCCGGAGGGCCCCAGGATGGCGACGAATTCGCCCGGCGCGACCGCGAGGTCGATGGCGTCCAGGATGGTCAGCAGCCGGTCGCCCGAGGGCAGCCGCTTGGTCAGTTGGCGGAGCTCGATCGCCGGCGGCATCGGGCTGGTGGGTGTCGTTGGGGTCATGTCCTGGCAACGGAGCAGGTTAGCATGTGGGTGTGGAGACTCCTCCCCTCATGACTACGACGGCGCGGCGCGAAAAGATCTTTCTGGACGAGAAGCTGGGAGCCGGCAGGAACGACCCGGAGACCGGTCGAAGGAGTGGAGGGTTCGGACGCCATCGCCGGCTCGTGCGAGTGGCGCTGGGGTTGGGGTGGCTCGCGCTCGCCTCCGGGGTGAGCGGCTGCCGGAACGAGGCCGGGTCCGCTCCGGAGCCCTCCCCGGTGCCGGCGGCGAGCGTCACGGCGGCGCCGGCGCCGGTCGCTGCGGATGCCGCCGGTCCGACGGTGGTCTTTCTCGGCGACAGTCTGACGGCGGGGCTGGGACTCGGTGAGGAGGCAGCCTACCCGGCGCTCGTGGGGAAGCTCCTCGCGGAGCGCGGCCGGCCGGTGCGGATCGTCAACGCAGGAGTCTCGGGGGACACGAGCGCCGGTGGTCTCGCCCGCCTCGACTGGCTGCTGTCGCTGCAACCGGATTTTCTCGTGGTCGCGCTCGGTGCCAACGACGGACTGCGCGGCCAGCCGGTGGCATCGATCGAGGCCAACCTGCGGGAGATCGTGCGCCGGGGGAGCGCCGCCGGGGCGCAGGTGGTGCTCGCCGGCATGAAAATGCCGCCCAACTACGGCCCGGAGTACACGCGCGACTTCGAAGCCGTCTATACGCGCCTGGCGCGCGAGCTCGACTTGCCGTTCCTCCCTTTCCTGCTCGAGGGCGTCGCGGCCGATCCGCAGCTCAATCAGGAGGACGGCATCCACCCCACGGCCGAGGGGCAGCGCAGGATCTCGCTGCTCGTCGCCGAGCTTCTGCAGCCACTCGTCGAAAGCCCGTCAGGAGCCGCGACGGCCCCCTGAGTCCGCGCACGGTGCCGGCCGCGCGTCGGGTCGAACGTCCCGTCCGCTGCTAGTCTGCGCCGGCATGAGGCCGCTTCCCGAGATCGTCCTGCTCTTCTCGCCGCACCTCTATGCGGCGGCGCTCGTCCTGCTGGCGTTCGCCGCCGGAAGCGCAGTCGCGGCGCGCTTTATCGACCACGGTGCGGAGGACGGCGCCGTTGCCTCGCGCGACCAGGGCGCCTGGGCACTCTCGCTGGCGCTCGCGCTGCCCCTCGGGCTGGGTCTGCTTGGACAGGTGCTCTTCCTCTGCGGCCTCGCCGGCCGGTTCGGCGTGGGCGCGCTAGCCGTCGTCGCCGGGCTGGCGCTCGCGGTCGGGTGGCGGGGCCGGGTCTGGGAGTGGGTGGGAGCGCGCGGACGTCTGGCGGGTAGCCGTCTGGCGGGCAGTCCGGCGTCGCGTGGGCCGGGCCTGCGAACGCTCGCCGTCCTGGGCGCGATCGCCTTTGCCGGGCCGGCCTGGCTGGCGCTCTACCCGCCTGTCGCGTGGGACGACACGATCTATCACCTGCCGCTCGCCCGGAGTCTGGTCGAGCACGGCGGGTATCTGCCCGTCGAGAACCTGCGGGTGCCGGTCTTCCCCTTGCTCGCGGAGACGATCTTCGCGCCGGCGATCCTCCTGGGTCGCGCCTCGACCGCGCACGGCGTCTCGCTCGTCGCGACCCTTGCCACCGCGATTCTCCTGGTGGCCTGGGGGCGCGACCGGTTGAGCGGTCCGGGCCGCTCCGCCGCAGTGGCGGCCTGGGCCCTCGCGCCGGCTGCGGTCTGGATCGGACAGCCGATCGTCGTTCTTTACGCCGGCTCGGCCTACATCGAGCCGCTCCTCACCCTGTTCGCGACCGCGTCGATCGTCGCCTTCGACTCCTGGCGACGCGAACGCCGGTTCGCCTGGCTGCTCGCGGCCGGCGCATTCGCCGGCTGGGCGGCAGCGACGAAGTACCTGGCTCTCTATCTGGTCGCCGCGCTCTTCGTCGCAGCCGCCTGCGAGGCCGGACGCGGCCTCCGGTTCCGCGCCCTCGCCGGTTTCGCTGGCGCCGCCGCGCTCGCCGGTGCGCCCTGGTACCTTCTCATCTGGGGCCTCACCGGGAATCCTCTCTTCCCTTTTCTCGCGAGCCTCTTCGGTGGCGGCGCCTGGAGTGGAGCGGAGGCGGTCTCCTACAGCCGTGTCGATTCCGGGTGGGTCCGGCAGGCGGCGGACGTCGTTCGCCTCGGATGGGACCTGGTGGTCGAGCGTTCGCGCGTCAACCTGCAGCCGCCGGCGTCGCCGCTCGTCATCGCTGCGATTCCGCTGCTGCTCTACCTCGGATGGCGCCGGAGGTGGGCGCGCGTCTGGGTGGCGATTCTGGCCGGGTTCGTCCTCGTGTTCCTCGCGCTGCCGCGGGATGCGCGCTACCTCATGCCCTACTCGCCGCTGCTCTCTCTGCTGCTCGTCGTAGCGCTCCGCGATCTGGCGCGATTCGCGGGCCGACGCCTGCCGCGTTCAAGGTCCTGGCGCAGCGTCGCGGCCGGCGCCCTCGTCGGGCTTGGACTCGCGACCGGACCCGCCTATGCCGTCTGGCGCACCTGGATCTCGGGGCCACCGCCCGTCGCGGCGACGGCGATCGACGCCTTCCTGGCGCAACGGGTGCCGCTCTATCGGGCGCTTCTCTTCCGGCGCGAGCAGGGGCTGGAAGTGGTCCCGGTCTATGCCCTCCACGGCGAGCGGCTGCACGATTTCGCCGGCGCGGCGCTCCTCGGAGACTGGATCGGCCCGTACCGCTTCCAGCTCGTTCTGCCGCTGCTCGAACGCCCCGAGGCGCTCGCGGGAAAGCTGCGCGAGCTCGGCGCGCGCCAGCTCCTGCTGCCGCTTGCCCAGGTGGCGCCTCAAGCCGTCGCGGGACTCGTCGCCTCGCCGCGATTTCGCGAGCTCTATCGCGACGCCGAGAGCGTGTTGTTCGCCCTGGATTAGCCCGCGAGGGTTTCGAGGAGGGTGCGAGCGACCGCCACGGGCGAGAAGCGCGCGCGACCCTGGCGTGCGATCTCGCTGGCGTCGCGGTGTCCGGCGTCCCATTCTGCGAGCTCGGCGGCGAGCGCACCGGCCAGCGCCTTCGGGCTGCGGCTCGCGGCGAGAGTGCCGAATCTCCCGCCGTCGATCATCCCCTCGAGATTGGGCATCGGCACGGAGATCAGCGTCGTGCCGAGCGCCAGCGCTTCGGTCGCGACGTGCGGGCCGGTCTCCCAGCGCGAGGAGAAGAGCGCAGCGCGGCTCTGCGCCAGAGTCTCGGCGACTACGTGGGGTTCCTGGATCCCGGCGAGGCGCAACCGTGGCTCCCGGCGGGCGAGCTCGCCGAAAGCGCGCTCTGGTTCGGCGCCGAAAAGGACGACCTCGGTCGTCTCTCGGCGCAGGAAGAACCGGGCCAGTGCGGCGGCGAGCAGGGACGCGTCCTTCTGCGGATCGCTCCAGCGGCCGATGGCGACGACCCGGTCGGCCCTGGCTGCGTTCTCCGCCAGTGGCCGGGTGCAGAACGACTCCGGGACTGCGAACGGCGCCTCGCGCAAGCGCTCCGCGAGGTCGCCGGCCCGCTGCTGGCGCAGGAAACGGCTGAAGCAGACGATCGCCGGCGCGCTGCCCAGCACGACGCGGTCCGAGGCGCGGGTGCTGGCGAGGAAGTCGAGCTCTTCCGGATCTCGGCGCGCCGCGCTGGCGGCGAAGCGGCGGCAGAAATACCGCAGGGCACGCAGGCGACCGGAGAGCGTCGTTTGATAGGCGCCGATGCGCAACCAGGAGATGCGCGGATGGGCCGCGAACCCGACCTGGCCGTCGGAGTCGGCGATCGCCACGACTTGCGTTCCGGCTGCTCGAATCGCCGCGAGCATGCCGGACATGCGGTGCCAGGTCACACCAACGGCGACGTCGGCGGCAAGCTCGCGCCAGGTTTCGACCCGTTCCAGCTCCGCGCGGGCGGCGACGAGGTGGGTACGGCCGGCGAAGCTCCCCACCAGGTCCCGCGCGGTCACCAGCACGGCGTCGTGCCCGAGGGCCTCCCAGCCCGCCTGGTAGTTCTCGTGGCGGAAGGAGATGCGATCGAGCGCGACGGGGCCGTTCCAGACGAGAGCGATCTTCATGCGGTTGGCGATACGGGAGGCGGCCGGCAGGTCAGCCGGGCGATCGCCTGGAAAGGTCTTCGTCGCGCTTCGCCGCCTGCCACTGCTCTTCCATCTCGTCGAGCGAGGCTTCGGCGACGCTCCTGCCGACGCGGGCGAGGCCGGCTTCGACCGCCGCGAAGCGCCGCCGGAACTTGAGGTTGGCGGCGGCGAGCGCCCCCTCCGGGTCGATCTCGAGATGCCGGGCGAGGTTGGCGACAGTGAAGAGGAGGTCTCCCACCTCCTCGGTCCGCCGCTGCTTGAGGGTTGCCGCGTCGGTCCTCTCCACGCCCTCGGGCGTCGACAGGAGCTCCTTGAGCTCGACGATCTCCTCGTCGAGCTTGGTGACGACCTCGCCCGCCTCGCGCCAGTCGAACCCGACTCCGGCGGCTTTCTGCGTCAGGCGATAGGCGGCGACGAGCGCGGGCAGCGACGCGGCGGTGGCGCCGTCGAGGAGCGAGCGGCGTTCGCCTTGCAGGCTACGCACCTTGCGGCGCTCCCAGGCCTCGCGCACCTCCCTGGCCGAAGCCAGGGACTCGCCGCCGAAGACGTGCGGGTGGCGGGCGATCATCTTGGCCTCGACGGCGTCGAGCGCCGTGCCGAGGCGGAATCCTCCGGCCTCTTCGACGAGCCGGGCGATGAAGACGATCTGGAAGAGCAGGTCACCGAGCTCGCCGGCGAGCTCGGCGGGATCGCCGCTGTCGAGCGCCGCTGCGACTTCATGCGCCTCTTCGAGCAGATAGGCCCGCAAATCGGGTAGGGTCTGTTCCCGATCCCAGGGGCAGCCGTCGGGGGCGCGCAGGCGCGCGACCAGGGCGGTCAAGCGGGCGAGGTCCGTCGGCGAGAGGGGGGCGGTTACGTCGATTGAGGTCGGATCTGACATCGTAGGGGCAGGGGCGCCGCCGCCGAGCGTCCCCGCAGAAGAGCTGCCGGTTGCCGATGCGAAAGCGCGCTTGCTAGCATAGTCGAAAAGAAATCACTGCCCGTGGGCGACATCAAGGTCACAGATCGGCGCATGTTCACTCCCGACGGGCGAGTGCGGGAGGACTACGCCGCGCAGGACGAGACCTCGTCGGAGGCAACAGCCCCGACGCCCGTTCCACCCGAGCCGCCCGTTCCGCTCGGTCCGGAGACGCCGGAGCCCACCGTCGCGCTCGAGTCGCCGTCCGAGCCCGCGGCCTCTGGCGCTCGCCTCGAGCTCCCGGGCAGTCCCGCCGGGCTCGGTCCGGGCTTCCTCGACCTCGTCGAGTTGCTGGCCCAGCCGGTGCCTTTCTACCTCGGCGACGCGGCGCTGCCCGACGGCCAGTCGGTGGAGAACCTGGAAATGGCGCGGCTCCACATCGACATGCTCGACGTGCTGCGCCAACGCACGGCCGGCAACCTCACAGCCGACGAGCTGGCAGTGCTCGAGGATCTGCTCTATCAACTGCGGATGCGCTATGTCCAGAAGCGCGGCTGAGGTCGGCGGGCGGTCACTCCGTCGCCGGCACGGGTACCTCCTCGGAATTCTCCTGTCGCTCGCCGCGATCGCGCCGCCGGTTGCGGGCCAGGGCGCCGGCCCGACGGCCGGTTTCGAGCTTACCCGTGGCACCCAGCATGCGCTGCATCGACTGCAGGAGTCCTGGCTCCAGTGGGTCGGCAGCTTCTACCAGGACAATCCGGCAAAGGCCGACGAAGCCCTGCGCGCGCTCGACGCCAGCGCCCGGCAGGTCGGTATGACGCGGCTGGTGGATTTTTCGCTCGGCGCCGCGGCGCTGGGTCTGCAATCGGGCCGGGAGGGCCGGTTCGACCGCGCGCAGTGGGCGCTCGCGGCGGCGGAGAGGCTCGATCCGAAGCGCCCCGAGATCGCCTTCGCCCGGGCTGCGCTGGCCGAGGAGCAGGGCTCCTACCTGACTGCGGCCAGGCAGACGGCCGCCGGTTTCGTCCGCCTGCTGAGCTCGACGGAACGCGGCCTCTTTCTCGCCAACCTCACCTTCTGGCTACTCGCCGTCCTGCTCCTCGCCGCGGCGCTCTTCGTGCTCGTCCAGGTGGCGACGAAAGGCAGCGCGGTGGTCGCTGACCTGCATCGGACCCTGCTGCGCAAGATGGCCCCGGCAAGCGCCGTGCTGTGCGTGGGGCTCGCGCTGCTCTGGCCGCTCGCGCTGCCGGGGGGGCCGCTCTGGCTGTTGCTCTACTGGTCGGCACTGCTCTGGGGCTACGAGAGTCCCAGTGAACGGTGGGCGACTGTGGTTGTCTGGCTCCTCGCCGGATGCGTGCCGTGGATCGCGGCCATCGAGCAGCAACGCATCGCCGTCGCGCTCTCTCCGCCGATGCGGGCCCTCGCCAATCTCTCCGAAGGACGGCTCTACGGCGGCCTGTTCGCCGATCTGCAGGTCCTGCGGGCAGCGATCGGCGGCGAACCGGCGGTCCTCGAACTGGTCGCGGACGTGAATCGGACCCTCGGCCAGTGGGACGAAGCCCGGGTGATCTACCGCAAGGTGCTGGAGCTCGAGCCGCAGAACGTCTCGGTGCTGCTCAATCTCGGCGCCTACCACTTCCGCAAGGCGGACTTCGCGATCGCCAACGAGTACTTCCTGCGTGCGGCGAGCCTGGTCCCGCCGGCAGCCGGGGCGTTCTACGACCTGTCGCTCTCGTACTCCGAGACCTACCAGTTCGAGGAGTCGCGCAAGGCGCTCGCCCAGGCCAAGGAGATCGATGCGGAGCTCGTGGACCGCTGGGTGCGGACGCCGAATCCCGACCGCGTGCTGGCGTTCAACGGGGGCCTGGCGCGCCGGGACGAAATCCGTCGGCTGCTCGTCGACGCCTGGGCAGATGCCCCGGCGGGTGGCTCCACGGCCTCTCGCCGGGACGCCGGCTGGGCCTCCCTGGCGGGCGCCGGCCTCGCTGCTGCCCTGGGTGTGGCGCTCTACTTCGTGCGTCGCAAGAGAGGGTTCGGCCAACCCAGTTCCTGGCTGGCCTGGCGCTCGGATCCGTTTTCGCGCTGGCTGCGCGCCTTCTTTCCGGCGCTCTCGCAGGCGGAGCTGGGGGAAGGCGGCAAGGTCGGGCTGAGCGTCCTCGTCTTCTCGCTGGTGGCGATGCTGCCGCTCCTCCTGTCGCTCGGTGTCGTGCTGCCGCTCGGCAGCAGCCTCGCGGCTGCGCTGCCTTGGGCGCTCTTCGCCCTGGGACTCCTGCTCTACGTCGGGTTCCGCTTGCGCAGCGAGCTCGGAGAGAGAGAGTAGCGGGTCCCGCCATGGCGCTCGAAGGTGACCTCCAGGTCTTCCGGCTGCCGGACATCCTGCAGCTGATCGCACAGCAGCAAAAGACCGGCATTCTGACCGTCCAGGGGGAGCACGACATCCTGGCCGTCTCGTTCCTGCGCGGCGAGATCGTCGCCGCCGACGCGCTCAACCAGAATTTCGAGGAGGGCCTGGGGGAGGTGCTGGCCAGTCAGGGCCTCGTCCGCCCGGAGGATTTCGCGCGCGTCTCGGAGGGTCACAAAGTGTCCGGACAGCGGCTGGCCGACTACCTCGTCGATCAGTCGATCCTGTCGCGGCAGCAGCTGCTCGGAGCCCTGCGCCACCAGACGTACCGCTTGCTGTTGCAGGTCCTGCGTTGGCGCGAAGGCGAGTTCAAGTTCTATTCCGGTGAAGAGGTCTCGTTCGAAGAGGGCGTTCAGCCGATCTCGATCGAAGAGCTGCTCATGCGGTCGATCGGCGACCTGTTGGGTGAGGGAACTCTCTCCGGTACCCTGCCGCACGGCTTCGTCGCCTACGAGCGCCTTCCTTCCGCTCGCGCTCTTCGCCTCCTCGGTCGCGATGGCGACCTCCCGGGGACCTCTCCGGATGAGGTCTGGATCAGCGCCGACGACGAGAGGGTGCTCGGCCTCCTGGACGGCCGGGCGACCGCCGCCGAGGTCGCGCAATCCAGCGGCCTGGGCGAGTACAAGACGCTCTATAGCCTCTTCCGCCTCCTCCAGGCCGGACTCGTCCGGCCCCGCTCGGCGACCCCTCCGGGAGGGCAGCCCGGGGTCGAACCGGAGCCGGAGGAGCCGGCACCGGCACCGGCGCCGCTGCCGCCGCGCCGACGGGCCGCTGCCATCGAGAAGATCGAGCTGCCGGTCGAGTCCGCCAGCTCCTCCAGCGGAGCGCGGGTCGGCCGTCTCCTTGGGGTCGCCTGTGCGGGTGGCCTGGCAGCTCTCCTCTTCCTGGCGACGGCCTACTCCGTCCACCTGCTCTTCTCCTTTCCCTGGCTGCGCGGTGAGCGCCTCGCCTTCGAACGCCAGGTGAGGGTCTCCCAGGCGCTGCGGATCGATCGCGCGGCGCGCACTTACTTCCTCCTGGAAGGCGAGTACCCTCCCCGGCTCGAGGAGCTCGTCGAGCGACGGCTCCTGCCGCGGCGGGCCCTGACGGGTTCCTTCGGCGACGGCCTGGGCTACGAGGTGGATGCGATCTCCTACACCCTCCGGCCGCGCGCCGGGGCCTCCGGCGAGAGCCCGAGGATCGTGACCGAGACCATCTCGGGCGATTTCGCAGTCGATCCCGAGTTCTTCCGCGGCTTGCGGGAGGAAGAGGGGATTCCGCTCGTCCTGCTCGACTGATTCCACCTTCGGCCTCTCTTCGTTCCGCATCGGAACGAGAGTCGGGAATAAATCTAAGCGCCAGATTGTCAACAATGGTAGAAGCAGGGTTGACTCCCTGCGACTTAGATTTAGAATCGACGGACGACAGGGAGGAGTTACATGAGCAAGATCATCGGAATCGACCTTGGCACCACGAACAGCGTGGTCGCCATCATGGAGGGTGGCGAGGCCAAGGTCCTCGCCAACGCCGAGGGCAGTCGCACCACGCCGTCGGTGGTCGGCTTCACCAAGAGCGGCGAGCGCCTGGTTGGCCAGGTCGCCAAGCGGCAGTCGGTGACCAATCCGCGCAACACTGTCTTCTCGATCAAGCGATTCATGGGCCGGCACTTCAACGAGGTCGGCGAAGAGCTGAAGATGGTCCCGTACAAGGTGGAAAGCGCCGAAAACGGCGATTGCCGGGTTTCGATCGACGGCAAGCTCTTTTCGCCGCCGGAGATCTCGGCGATGATCCTCGGCAAGCTCAAGCAGGCGGCCGAGGACTACCTCGGCGAGAAGGTCACCGAGGCGGTGATCACCGTGCCGGCCTACTTCAACGACGCGCAGCGCCAGGCCACGAAGGACGCCGGCAAGATCGCCGGCCTCGACGTCAAGCGCCTGGTCAACGAGCCGACGGCGGCTGCGCTCGCCTACGGCCTCGACAAGAAGAAGGACCAGACCATCGCGGTCTACGACTTCGGCGGCGGCACCTTCGACATCTCGATCCTCGAGGTCGGCGACGGCGTGGTCGAAGTGAAGGCCACCAACGGTGACACCCACCTGGGCGGCGACAACATCGACCAGCGGGTCATCGAGTGGCTGCTCGAGGAGTTCAAGAAGCAGGAGGGGATCGACCTCGGCAAGGATCCGATGGCGATGCAGCGCCTGCGTGAGGCGGCGGAGAAGGCGAAGATCGAGCTCTCTTCGGCGATGGAGACCGAGGTCAACCTGCCGTTCATCACCGCCGACCAGAACGGCCCGAAGCATCTCAACCTCAAGCTGACCCGCGCCAAGCTCGAACAACTGGTCGAGGCGATCATCCGACGTTCGGCCGGCCCCTGCCGGCAGGCCCTCAAGGACTCGGGCCTCGACATCGGTGACATCCATGAGGTCGTGCTGGTCGGCGGCCAGACCCGCATGCCCGCGATCCAGGCGCTGGTCAAGGAGGTCTTCGGGCGGGAACCCTCGAAGGGCGTCAATCCGGACGAAGTGGTCGCGGTCGGCGCGGCCGTCCAGGGCGGCGTGCTGCGAGGCGACGTCAAGGACATGCTGCTGCTCGACGTCACGCCGCTTTCGCTCGGCATCGAGACGCTGGGCGGGGTCTTCACCCGGCTGATCGAGCGCAACACGACGATTCCGACCAGGAAGAGCGAAGTCTTCTCGACGGCGTCGGACAGTCAGACCCAGGTCGAGGTGCACGTTCTGCAGGGCGAGCGCGAGATGGCGGCCGGCAACCGGACGCTGGGGCGCTTCAATCTGGTCGGCATCCCGCCGGCGCCGCGCGGCGTGCCGCAGGTCGAGGTCACCTTCGACATCGACGCCAACGGCATCGTCAACGTCTCGGCCAAGGATCGCGGCACCGGCAAGGAGCAGAAGATCACCATCACGGCCTCGTCCGGCCTGGCGGAGGACGAGATCAAGAAGATGGTCTACGACGCCGAGGCCCACGCCGGCGAGGACAAGCAGCGCCGCAAGGCGGTCGAGGCGAGGAACCGGATCGACGGCCTCATCTACTCGACGGAGAAGAACCTCGCAGAGCACAAGGAGAAGCTCTCGGCCGGTGAGTTGGGCGAGCTCGAGTCGGCCCTCGCGGAGGCGAAGAAGGCCATGGAGAGCGAGGACGGCACGGTGATCGAAGCGGCCGAGCAGCGGCTCACCCAGGCGTCGCACAAGCTGGCGGAAGCGATGTACAAGAACGCCGGAACGCCCGGCGGGGCGGAAGGGGCGGCCGGCGGCGCCGCCGGGGCGCCGGGCGGTGCCGGCGCGGGCAACGAAGACGTGATCGATGCCGAAGTGGTCGACGCCGAAACGAAGTCCAACTGAAGCCGGTTCGGGCCGGGGCGGGCTCGCGCCCGCTCCGGCCCGTGGAGTCTTCGCGATGCCGCGCAAGAAGCCTTCCGACTCGCCGCGCTACGTCATGATCTCGGTGGTCGCCGAGCAGTACGGAATTCACCCTCAGACCTTGAGGCTCTACGAGCGCGAAGGGCTGATCGTGCCCGCACGGAGCGCCGGCAACACCCGGCTCTATGACCAGCGGGCGATCGAGCGTCTGGAGGCGATTCTCACCCTCACCCGCGACCTCGGCGTGAATCTCGCCGGGGTCGAGGTCATCCTCAACCTCCGCGACCAGCTGACCACGCTCGAAGCCGAGATGTCCCGGGTCGCCGCCGAGCTGCGTCGCGAGCTCCGCTCGCGGCCACCCGAGATCGACCGTGCCCGGGCCCTCGTCCCCGCCGCGCCTCGCGCCCTGGTGCGGCGGTAGCGGCTCCATCGCCCCCCGCGTGCTGCAGCGGACCCGCACCGTGGTGTGCCCGGCGGGAGATGGAGCGCGGGGCCGCCACGCTGTTACGATCTCCGGGTGGCGGATCCGATAGCGAAACCCGACTGTCCGCAATGTGAGGGGAGAGGATGGCTGGTCGCCGCCGATGGTGGCGCCGGCACGGCTCGCCCCTGCCCCTGCCGCAAAGAGATGCTCATTCCCCGGTTGCTCGAGACCTCCGGCATTCCGCCGCGCTACAAGGACTGCACTCTCGGGGGGTTCAAGCTGACCGGCCACTCGACATCGACGGTCCTGCCGCTGCACGAGGCGAAAGAGCGCTGCACCCGGTATGTCCACGAATTCCTGAACGCCGACGGGACCTTCCGGCAGACCGGACTTCTGCTGGTCGGGCCGCCGGGAACGGGAAAGACCCATCTGGCGGCGGCGATCCTCGGGGCCCTGATCCGCAAGTACAGCGTGCGCGGACGCTTCGTCGACTTCTCGTCGCTGATCAGCCAGATCCAGTCCACCTTCGACCCCTCCTCGCCGGAGTCCAAGCACGATGTCCTCGATCCCGTGATGAATGCGGAGCTCCTCGTGATCGACGAGCTGGGCGCGCAGAATCCGACGCCGTTCGTGAAGGACACCCTCTATCTCGTCCTCAACCATCGCTATACCCACCGGCTGCCAACGATCTTCACCAGCAATTTTCGCCTCCAGCTCGCCCAGAATTCGAACCTGGGCAGCCGGGATCTGCTCGAGGAGCGATTGACCGCGCCCCTGCTGTCGCGCCTCTTCGAGATGGCCGAGGTGATCGCGCTCGACGCGGATGACTATCGCCGGGCGCCGGGTGCGAAACCGGGTCGCGCCGAAGCGGGTCGCGCGTGACACCGACGCGACTCCCGGCGCTCGACGCGCTGGCCCGCGGGTTCGTCAACGTGCGCGCGAATCGCGAGCTGATCGTCGTCCAGCTCGCGGCCGGGCTGCTTCTCGCGGCGTCGATCGTCGTGCCGTTCCTGCTGCTCTTCGCCCGGCTCGGCATTCCGCTCCAGCTCGTCTCGGCGGGGGACCCCGACGCTCTCGCCAAGGCCTTCGCAGCGATCGACCTCACCCGGCTCGCGCCCATGCTCGGCATCGGATTGCTGCTCATGCTGGTCGTCGGCACGCTGGTGTTCATCCTCTACTGCTGGTTCCAGGCCGGGACGCTCGCGGTTCTGCTGGCGGGAGAGGCCCAGGCGCCGCTCGCCCGGAGCGCTCCTGCGGCCGTCTTCCGGACCTTCTCCTGGGCCGGTTTCGTCGGCTGGGCGAGCCGCCACGGTATGCGCATCTTCTGGATCAACAATCTCTTTCTGATCTTCCTGACCCTGCTGCTGTTCGCCTTGGCCCTGCCGTTCCTGCTCGGAGCGTGGCTCTCGGAGGGCACGTTCTCGGCGGTCGGCTGCGCCGTCGGCTGCGGCCTCGCACTGCCGCTCGGCTTCGTCGCGGCGGTGCTTCTGCTCGCCATGATGGTGGCGCAGATCTGCGCGGTCGAAGAAGGGGCCACCGTCTGGCGCGCGACCCGTCGAGCCTTCGCCATCACCGGCAACCGGCTGGGCGGGCTCCTGCTGCTCTACCTCCTGCTCATCGTCGGTTCGATTGCCGTCACCACCTTCTTCGGTGGCCTGGGGCTCATCCTCAATCTGGCGCTCGCTCGACTCGAACTGTTGCAGAACGTGCTGGCCGCCGTGCTCGGCCTCGTCGAGTTCATTACGAGCGTCGGGTTGACGCTCGTAATGACGGCGGCGATCGTCGCCCTGGTGCGCTCCGAGATGCGGATGGAGTCGGCCGCACCGCGAACCGGCGCGTGAAACGGCAACTGCGCCCGGGCGCCGTCGGACTTGCCCTGCTCGCCGCGATGGTGGCGCTCCTCGCAGGCGGCTCCTGCGCGCGCGCCGGCAAGCGAGCCGAGCTTCCCCCGGTCGCGCCGGCAGCGAACGACGCCGTTGGCGCAGCGGCGGCCGGAGCGGAGGCGGCCAGTGACTCGGCCGTCCCGGTGCCGCCCCTGCCAGAACCCGCCGCTCCCGCGCCGGCTCCCGCGCCTGCGAAACCGACCGCCGCGCTGACCCGGCCGCTCTCCGGTTGGGTGCGGATCGGCCTGGCGACCGACCTCGAAACCCTGACGCTGCCCTGCTGCGAGGGCGAGCTCTCGGTGGATGTCGGCGGCAACCGGCTCGACGTCGCCTCGCCGATGCGGATTCGCCCCGCGGCGACCAGCGTCGGCGGCTCCTTTTTCCGCGTGCAGATCGCCGCGCTCAAGGACGAGCTGCAGGCGAAAGAGCTCGCCCGCCGCCTCGGAAAGCTCGCCGCCGAGCCCGCCGACGCGCGCTTCGATGCCCAGGCCGGAATCTACCGCGTGCGCCTCGGCCGCTATGCCGACCGGGCGGCGGCGGAAGAGGCGGGCCGCCGTCTGGTGCGCTTCGGGGTGGACCGGTCATGGATCGTCTCCGAAGGGGGGGAGTTGGCCGAGGCGGCGCTCGAGCTCGCCCATCGGGGCAAGAGCTACCGCGTCGAGGGCCGCCGTTTCGTCCTCGAGGCGCCCTCGGACTCCGGTGTGCGCTGGGAAGGCCGGCGCTATCGCGGGCGGCTGGAGGTCTACTTGAACGACCGCGGGCGCCTGAACCTGGTGAACGAGCTGCCGATCGAGCAGTACCTGCGCGGTGTCGTGCCGCGGGAGCTCGGCCCCGGCGCCTACCCGGAGCTCGAAGCGCTCAAGGCCCAGTCGATCGCGGCCCGCAGCTATACGCTGCGCAACCTCGGAGAGTTCGCCGACGAGGGCTACGACCTCTGCGGCACGCCGCGTTGCCAGGTGTACGGTGGCATGGACGACGAGCACCCGCTTTCCGACCGTGCGATCCGGGAGACTGCGGGCGAGATCCTCGCCTACGCTGGACAGCCCATCGATGCGCTCTACAGTGCGACCTGCGGCGGCCATACCGAGAACGTCGAAGTCATCTTCCCGCTCAAGCGCGCCCCTTACCTGCGCGGCGTGCCGTGCATCGAAGCCGGCGAGGTGAGGTTGCGCTCGACCTCTCGGGGCGGGCCGTCGCTGGCGTTGCCGCGGGTGATTCTCGAGCGCGTGCTGCCGGGGCTGCCGGCCGAGCTCGCGAGTGCGCCGGAGCTCGAACGGGGTCTCGTGCGGCTGGCCGACGCCGCTGGCCTCGCGACGCCGGTGGATCGGCTCGCGGCGCTCGACCGGCGCGAGGTGCAGCGGTTTCTGGGCTCGATGTTCGATCTCGCGGCCGACGCGCGCCTCTTCGTGCGTGCCGAGGAGCTCGGCTATCTGGTCGCGAACCCGCCGCCCGGCTGGAACGCCGAGGACCGGCGTCTCGCCGCCTATCTGGTCAAGAGCGGGTTGCTCGCCGCACCGCCAGCTGCGGATGCCACGTCGGCGAGGGCGGTGGTGACGCCGCGCGAGGCGGAGGAGCTGCTCGTGCATCTCGCACTTTTCCTGCGCCTCGTCGAACGGCGCGAGGCGAGCTTCTCGAAAGTGGCCGAAAGCAGCGGCGTCGTCGGACGCGGCGAGCTGGTGGCACGCGACAACGGCGCCGAGCTCCATCTGGCGATCCCTGCCGATCTCGCGACGTTCCGCACCGAGGCAGGAGCGATGCGGCCGGGCGACCTGGTGCTGGAGGCCGGCGACACCCTGCACCTCTATCTCGTCGGCGGCGGGCTCGTCGCCGTGGAACAAGAGGTGGATGCGCGCGGCACGAGCTTCGACCGCACCCACAACCTCTCGAGCTGGACGCGCTTCCGCAGCGACAGCGACCTCAGGGCGTCGGTGGCGAGCCGTCTGCCCGGCTTCGAGTTCCGCAGCTTCGACGTGCTGCTGCGCGGCGTCTCCGGGCGCGTCGGCAAGATCCGGCTCATGGGCAGGGATGCGGAGACGGTCGAGGTCGAGGGTCTCGCCGTGCGCTGGACGCTCGACGTGCCCGACACTCTGTTCACCGCACGGCGGCTCACGCCGGAGAAGGGGGTGCCGGGTTGGCAGTTTTCGGGGCGCGGCTGGGGCCACGGCGTCGGTCTCTGCCAGGTCGGCTCTTACGGCATGGCGCGGCGGGGCCATGACTATCGCGCCATCCTCGGCCACTACTATGGCGGCGCGATGTTGCAGAAGATCGCCTACGCGGCGCCGGCGCTCGCCGCGCAGCCGCGCATCGTTCCGGTCGTTGCGGTCGTTTCGGTCGTTTCGGACCATCCGCTCGTTCCGCTCGACCCGCCGCCGATTGCCGCTCCGGAAGCGGCGCGGTAGCATCGCAGGGCAGCTCAGGAGCCGAAATGGACTTTGCCCTCACCGAAGAACAGCGCGCCATTCGTGACATGGCGCGAAAATTCGCCCTTGCCGAGGTCGATCCGATCGTCGACGAGATCGACGAAGCGCAACGCTTCCCGATCGAGGTGATGCGCAGGGCCGCCGACCTGGGCTTTCTCGGCATCATCTTCCCGGAGGAGTACGGCGGCGCCGGCCTCGGCTACCTCGAGTACGTCCTGGTCGTGACCGAGCTCTCCAAAGTCGATCCGTCGGTCGGCATCAGCATCGCCGCCCACAACTCGCTCGGCACCAACCACATCTACAAGTTCGGCAGCCCCGAGCAGCGGGAGCGCTGGGTCAAGCCGCTCGCTACCGGTCAGAAGATCGCCGCCTGGGCCCTGACCGAACCCGGCTCGGGCTCCGACGCGGCGGGTCTCCGCACGTCGGCCCGCAAAGTGGACGGCGGCTGGATCCTGAATGGCTCGAAGGCGTTCTGCACCCATGGCACGGTGGGCGAGATCGCGGTGGTGCTGGCGATCTCCGACCCCGAGGGACGCAAGGGGCGCAACGTCTCGGCTTTCGTCCTCGAGAAGGGGATGCCAGGCTTCCGCGCCGGCAAGAAGGAGAACAAGCTCGGCATTCGCGCTTCCGACACCGCGGAGCTCGTGCTCGAAGAGTGCTTCGTCCCCGACTCCCATCTCCTCGGAAAGCCGGGCGAGGGATTTCGCCAGGCGCTCGCGGTACTCGACGGCGGCCGCATCTCGATCGCGGCGCTCGGCCTGGGAACGGCGATCGGCGCCTACGAAACGGCGCTTGCCTATTCCAAGCAGCGTGAACAGTTCGGCCAGCCGATCGCCGAGTTTCAGGCGATCCGCTTCGCGCTCGCCGAGATGGCGACGCGCATCGCTGCCGCCGAAGCGCTGACGTTCGCCGCCGCTACCGAGATGGACAACACCGGCAAAGTGACTCTCAAGGCTTCCGAGGCCAAGCTGATGACCGGCGAGGCGGCCGTCTTCTGCAGCGAGCGCGGCGTTCAGATTCACGGTGGCTACGGCTTCATCAAGGACTACCGCGCCGAGAAGTACTACCGCGACGCCAAGATCTGCACGATCGGCGAAGGCACCAGCGAAGTGCAGCGGCTGGTGATCGCCCGCGAGCTCCTTCAGGCATGAGCCGGGAGCCGTTCCGGGACCTCTCGGCCGAGGGTCTCGAGGATCTTCTCGCCCGGCTGGGTCGGCGCGAGACGCGCGCCGTCGCGCGGGCGATCTCGATCGTCGAGCGTGGAGGTCGCGGGCAGGCGGAGCTCCTCGGACGGGTCTACGCGGCGACCGGAAGGGCCCGGGTAGTCGGTATCACCGGCCCGCCGGGCGCCGGCAAGAGCACTCTCGTCGATCGCCTGGCGCAGGAGTGCCGGCGGCGCGGCGAGACGGTCGGCATCCTCTGTGTCGATCCGACCTCGCCGTTCACCGGCGGGGCGCTGCTCGGCGACCGGATCCGCATGCAGGGTCTGGCGACCGACCCGGGAGTCTTCATCCGCTCGATGGCGACGCGCGGCGCCATGGGAGGCCTGGCGCGGGCGACGCGCGATGCCGCCGATCTTCTCGACGCCGCAGGGTTCGACTGGGTGATCATCGAGACAGTCGGGGTGGGCCAGGACGAGATCGACGTGGTGTCGAGCGTGGATACGGTCCTGGTCGTCGCGGTGCCCGGACTGGGTGACGACATCCAGGCGATCAAGGCGGGGATCCTCGAGATCGCCGACATCTTCGTGCTCAACAAGGCCGACCGCGACGGTGCCGACCGGGTCGCGCACGACCTCGAGATGATGCTCTCGCTGGGGCATCACGGACATGCCGGGCACCGCGGCTTCCACGACGCCGACCCGCATGGTCACCATGGGCTGCAGGAGGGCGATGAAGACGACGCAGCCGAGGCGCAGCCAGCAAGATACTGGATGCCGCCGATCCTGCGCACCGTCGCGAGCCGCGGCGAAGGCATCGCCCCCCTCCTCGCCGCCATCGAGCGCCACCGTTCCCATCTCGCGGAGTCGGGGGAGCTTGCGACGCGCCGGCGCGGCCAGCTGAAGCTCCGGGTGGCGACGATCCTCAAGGAGCGCGTGCTCGCTGCCGCTCGCCAGCATGCCGGCTTCGAACTCGCCATCGAACGCGGCCACGCTCTGCGTATCGATCCCTATGCGCTTTCGGCGGAGCTCTTCTCGGGAGTGCTCAAGGCCGAAGCGGCGCGTTCGGACTTCGGGGGGAGTGAATGATCCAGCGTATCGACCACATCGGCATCGCGGTGGTCTCGATCGCCGCGGCGCGCGTCTTCTACGAGGCGATGGGCCTCGTGGTGGAGGCGATCGAGGAGGTTCCGCAGGAGGGCGTGCGCGTCGCCATGATTCGCTGCGGCGAGTCGAAGATCGAGCTCCTCGAAGCGACTTCGCCCGACTCGGCGATCGCCCGCTTCCTCGAAAAGCGCGGCCCCGGCATCCACCACCTCTGCTTTGCCTCGGACGACCTCCAGCGCGACGACCGGATGCTGCGCGACGCCGGAGTGCTCCTCCTCCGGCCGGAGCCGACTCAGGGTGCCGGCGGCTGCTGGGTGCAGTTCGTCCACCCGAAGAGCGCCGGCGGTGTTCTGGTCGAGCTCTCGCAAGGGGAGCACGCGTGACCATCCGGCGCGGCGCCCTCGTGCTCGTGCATCTGGTGAATCCGACGGAAAAGTTCTGGGGGGCGCTCGACCGGCTGGAGACCGTGGGAGTGACGTTCCGCGGCATCAGCCTCGACAGCTTCGAGGAGTGGGTGACCGAGCTCGCCCGCCGCGAACCCGGGGGTCTCGGTCTGGCGACGATGTTCGTGCCGCTCTTCCGGGTCGAGAGGATCTTCCTCGACGAGGAGGTCGGGGAGGTGGAGAGCTACCGCCGCCGCTTCGAACGCCGGGTTGGCGAGGGCGTCGAGAGCTTCGTGGCCTTGACGGGGGCGGAATCCGGCGATCCTTCGGACCCCTCCGGATCCGCCCGTCCGTTCTAGAACACGACGTTCTGGACGAAGTAGGTCGGCAGGTCGACGCGCCCCGAGATGATCTCCGCAGCCTGCGCAGGCGTCAGCTGGAAACGGCCGCCGCGGCCGCCGGCAGGCCCGTCGCAGATCACTTCGAAGCCATCCACCCGGCCGGGGAACTTCTCGCGCGCACCGATCATCGCGCCGGCGCTCGCCCGGAGAGCATTGAAGACCTGAGTTTCCGAGGAGGTCTGGAAAACCAGACGCGGATTGCGTGCCGTCTCGCCCTGCTGGACTTCGAGGCTGGTGATGCCTCGTCCGAAGATGAATGTGCGGATCTCGGTGGACAGCGGCTCGTCACGCAGTGGCGCCTGGCCGGCGTTGTTGCGCGGCTCGCGCTCGGCCGCGCGACTGCCGGGCGTGGCGTCGAGAGCCACGGCGCCGGCGTCCTGCGATCCCTGGGCGGCGGCGCGCTGCTCGAGGAGGTCCTTGAGCGTCGACTTTCCGGGCGGCGGCGCGGTGTTCTTCTCGAGGCCGGTCGCCTTGCCGTTCTCGATCACGATCGCATTGCCCAGGTCGGTCCGGTTGGCGGCCTCGGTCTTGACGAAGTCGATCTCCGCGAACGGCAACACCGTCTCGGTGCCGGAGGGCAACTGGAGGATCGCCTTGTCCCCTTTCACGACGTACTTCTTCTTGGTGATGATGGTCGAGCCGTCCTTGAGGTGGACGGTATAGGCGGCGAGAGTTCCAGCCGAAAGAAGCCCCAGAACGGCGAGCAGCGCGAGCCGGAGCAGGAGACTGCCTGCCGGCCGGCGTGGGGGGAGCAGTCTTCGCATGCGCGTCCTTTCCTTGACCATGAGAACGATAGTATAAGGGCTTCGGACGGCCACCGCGGCCGGCCCGGCCAGGTTCGCCGACGCGTGTTTCTCCAGGAGGTTCCGTCCCGCCCATGACCCCCATTCGCCCCGCCCTGCTCGTGCTCGAAGACGGCTCGGTCCATGAAGGGCGCGCCGTCGCCCGCGGCACGCGTTTTGGAGAGGTGGTCTTCAACACCGCCATGAGCGGTTACCAGGAGGTCCTTACCGACCCCTCCTATCGCGGGCAGATCGTCGTCATGACGCAGCCGCACATCGGCAACTACGGCATGAACCCAGGAAACGCCGAGTCGGAGCGCATCTGGGTGGAAGGCTTCATCGCCCGCCAGTTCACCGCTGTGCCCTCGAACTTCGCCAGCGAAGGCGGGCTGGTCGCCGACCTGCAGAAGAGCGGCGTTCCGGCGCTCGACGGCATCGACACCCGGGCGCTGGTCCGCAAGCTCCGCGAGCGCGGCGCCCTGCGCGGCGTCCTGACGACCGAACGCAGCGACGTCGCGGCACTCGTCGCAGAGGTGCGGGAGTTCCCGGTCATGACCGGTCGCGCCCTGGTCGACGAGGTCACCTGCAGCGCGGCCTACGAGCTCCCGGTCGATGCCGGGGTCGAGGAGCTCTGCCATCTCGCGGTCCTCGACTTCGGGATCAAGCGCAACATCCTGCGCTCGCTCTCCGCGCGTGGCGCCCGGCTCACCGTGCTGCCGGCGCGCACCCCGGCGGCCGACGTCCTTGCCCTCGACGTCGACGGCATCGTGCTCTCGAACGGGCCGGGCGATCCGGAGCCGCTCGTGGACGTCATCGCCGCGGTGCGCGAGCTCGCCGACTCCGGCCTCCCGACTTTCGGTATCTGCCTCGGGCATCAGCTGCTCGGGCTCGCGATGGGCGGCCGGACGTTCAAGCTCAAGTTCGGCCACCACGGCGGCAATCAACCCGTGGTCGACCTCGCCACGCGCGCGGTCACCATCACCAGCCAGAACCACGGCTTCGCGGTCGACCCGGACTCGCTTCCCCGGGGCTGCGTCGCGACCGAGATCAACCTGAACGACGGCACGGTGGAGGCGTTCGCGGTCACCGGACGGCCGATCCTCTCGGTGCAGTACCACCCCGAGGCAGCCCCCGGTCCGCACGACGCCAGCCCGCTCTTCGGCCGCTTCCTCGATCTCGTGGCGGCCAGGGCGCACGGCGCCCGTACCGCTCGGGTGTGACCGCCTCGCCGAGGCCGCCCGCGGACCTCCCGACGCCGCTCTCGGGCTCCCTGCTTTACGCTCTCGCCCTGCGCTTCCTGCGCGGGAGGGGGAGCCGGCTGCTGTCGTCGACGGCGATGGCGGCGCTCGCCGCTTCGACGCTGGGCGTCACCGCCATGGGCGTGGCGATGGCGCTGATGACCGGCTACCGCGGCGATCTGCAGAAGAAGCTCGTGGGAGGCAACGCCGCCGTCCTGGTCTATCCGCCGCTCGAGCTCGAACGCAGCGATCGCGGCCTCCGCCTGGCGGAGGAGATCCGCCAACTTCCCGAAGTGACCCGGGTCGACCGCGTGGCCTACGTACAGGGGGTGATGGCGACCGGCCGGCAGGAAGCCGAAGTGACGCTGCGCGGCGCCGCGCCGGGCGCCGGGCTCCTGCAGGCGACCGCGGCCGAGCTCGCGGCAGACGCCGACGGCATCCCCGGAGTCGTCCTCGGAGTCGATCTCGCGCACGACCTCGGCGCCGCCCCCGGAGATCGTCTGCGGCTCGTCGTGGTCGCGATGGGGGAGGGCGCGCCGAAGTTCGTCTATCGCACGCTGCGCTTCGCCGGCACCTTCTCGACCGGATTCTCGGAGTTCGACCGCGAATGGGCGGTGGCTGCGCGCGAGACGGTGGCGGCGCTCGCACCGGAGGGGATGGAGAGCCTGGAGGTGAGCGTCGGCGACCTGGATCGCGCGCCGGCGGTGGCCGAGGCGATCCGGGCGCAGGCGCCTGAGGGCACGCTGGTGACCGACTGGAAGGAGCTCAACCGTGAGCTCTTCTCGGCTCTTGCGCTGCAAAAGGCGGCGCTCTTTCTGCTCCTCGGGCTGATCGTCCTGGTCTCGACCTTCAACGTGGCGTCGAGCCTGGTGGTGCTGGTGCGCGAGCGCCGGAGGGACCTCGGTGTCCTCGCCGCCCTCGGCCTCGCGCCGCAGCGCATGCGCTGGGTTTTCCTGCTCTACGGCGGCGCACTGGGGGCGACCGGCACGCTCGCCGGGCTGCTCCTCGCGGGGGCGATCTCCTGGGTGATGAACAGGTTCGAGCTCATCTCGTTCGGCCCGGAGATCGCCTCGATCTACTTCCTGCGCGCCGTGCCGTTCGAGTTGACCCTCGCCGACGCCGGCTGGATCGGCCTGTTCACCCTCGGCATCACCCTGGTCTCGTGCTGGCTCCCCTCGCGCCGCGCCCTCACCCTCGACCCCTCCGCCGCTCTGCGCTACGAGTAGCGCGCGAGGCGGCTGCCTGCCGCAAGCCAGTCGGAAACCCGGAGCACGGGCAGGGACGAGTGACGGGGGGGCCTTGTGGGCCCCCCCGGCTCGGTTGGATCGCGCGACTCGCAGCGAGCGCGGAGTGGGAGGACTGCGACGAACGGAACGCTTCGTTCCGTCGGCGGGGACCCTTGAACCCGGAGCGGACGCCCCCGGTAGCTCCCCGGCGGGAAGAGCGGCCCGAAGGCCGCGCTCTTTGCTACATAGAGTCATACGCAACAGGTGGCGTTTGGGTTTGAGGGGGTGGAAAGATGTGGAGAATTTCACGCGGTGAAGCCATCTGCAGCCCTGCTCTTGCCGGAGAGAAATGTGAGAGATAGGCGCCAGCCGCTTTTTGGCTGGCCGTCTTTCGAAGGCTCCTTGGCTGCGAGGATGCCATTTGCGACGTGGAGAGGTGATCCTCTCTGCCTCACGCATCTGGGGGGGCCGAATCGAAGGAAACCAGGAGCCGCGGTGGCGGCGAAGTCGTCCTTGTGACTTCGGAAATCGACCTCGAGCGCGAAGGTCTGTATGGCAGGCGTACCTTAGGCCAAGGGAGGCCTGAGGAGGCCACCCGGTTGCGGAGCGCTTGCAGTTCCCTGCGGGAGTTCTAGCCGCTTCTGGCAGCAAATCGCACCGGGAGGGCTGGGGGGAAGGCCCCTTCGGGGAACTCGACCTCTCGCACCCCGGAGCGGAACAGCTGCGATGCGTGCCGGTAGGCGGCGAAAAAGCTGAAGTAGGCCCGGCGAAGGGCTCGCCGCACCTCCGGCGCGACGGCATGAACGAGCGGTGCCGGGGCTTTCTTGATCGGGTCCGGCTCGTGATGCGGGTCCTGGCGGCAGATCGCCTCGCAACCGAGCGGCGGAATGCCCGTCTCTTCTTCGCGCTGTCGCCCGTCGGCCTCGATCTCCTCGATCATTTCCTGGATGCGAGCGCGATAGACCTGAGGCTCCAGCTTCTCCCAGCAGGGCAGCGGAGCGAGCGTGAGCTGCTCGCGCTCGATGGAGGCTTCCGGATCCAGGGGCTGGCTCTTGCGCCGCGACTTGGATTCAAGGCTCCGGTTTCTCCAGAAACCGGAGACGGTCTTGCCTTCGGCGAGGGCCCGGGCGCAGTGGGCTCCGGGCCAGTCGTAGGGCGAGGCGACGAGCCCCTCCTTGACGCCTTGTGCCAGGAGATAGGAGAGCCGGCTCACCTGGGCCGATTCCTCGCTGGAAACTTGAATCGCCTGGTATCTGCGCCCCCAGAACTTCTCGCGCCAGCGCGCCAGGCGGCCGGCCTCGCGGGCGAGGTTGGAGTTGAAGTAGTTCATGAAGGAGGCGAGCTGCTGGACGTCGGCGACACTCACGAGGAGGTGGTAGTGGTTGGAGAGGAAGGCGTAGGCGTGCACCGCCACTCCAAAGAGGCGCGCGGCGCGGGCGAGTATGCCGAGCGTGATTTCGATAAGGAGGGCCGAAGGTCGCAGGAGCAGGCGACCCTGGACCGTCCGGCAGGTGAGCTCGAACAGCGCCCCTCCGGGGGGTACGTAGCGCAGTCTTCTTGCCATGCAGGTAAGGACGGAAGAAGGCCCGGCTATCTGACAGGAGGGCGAAGATCAGTCGCCAGGTGAAAAGCGGCTGGCACCCTGCAGTGGAAAGCGGCTGGCACCCTGCGGGCAGCAGCGGCCCCATCCCTCCCCCTGACTTGATACATTCCGGAGCTTCATGAGTCTCTCCCGGATCGAGTTCGTCCGCCGGCTGCGCCGGCTGTTCCGGCAGGTGGAGTTCCAGGTCTCGAAGCGGTTCGCGCTCTCGACGCGCGAGGACCGGATCTTCTTCGCGCTGGTGCCGACCGTGGGGCTCGTGGCGGGCGGGCTGGCGGTCATCGTGCAGCGGCTCTCCGAGTGGCTGCGGGTACTGCTCTGGGGGTACACCCCGAGCTTCGAGTTCGCAGTGCGGGCGGGCCTTTCGGGGTGGCGGGTACTCCTCGCCCTCGTCACCGGTGGCGTCCTGGTGGCGATTCTGCAGCGGCTGGCGAAAGCCCCGCTCGCCTCGCACGGGGTCTCGAGCCTCGTCGAGTCGGTGGCACTTCATGGCGGGCGGCTGTCGGTGAAGCCGGTGCTCTTCTCGGCTGCGGCGGCGATCGCCACGGTCGGCTCCGGCGGGTCGCTGGGGCGCGAGGGGCCGATGCTGCGCCTCGGGGCCGCCGTCTCCTCCTGGCTCGGGCAGCGCCTCGGGCTGTCGTCGCGGCGGCTCAAGATCCTTCTTGGCTGCGGTACTGCGGCCGGCTTCGCGGCGGCGTTCAACGTGCCGATCGGCGGCTCGCTGTTCGCCATGGAAGTGGTCCTCGGGAGCTTCGCGCTCGAGATCTTCGGACCGATCGTCGTCGCGGCGGTGCTCGCGACCCTGCTGTCGCGCGCCGCCGAGAGCGCCGCACCGATCTATCCGCTCGAGGGCTACGCGCTCGCCAGCCCCTGGGAGATCGGCTTTCACTTCGGCCTCGGGCTCGTCGGAGCCGTGGCGGCGGTCGCCTTCGTTCTCGGCGTGCGCCTCTTCGCCCGCCTCTTCCGCAAGATCGCGGTCGTGCCCGAGGCGGTCTTGCCCGTCTTCGGCCTCGCCCTCCTCGCCGGTCTCGGCTTCTTCTGGCCGGAGGTGCTCGGCAACGGATTCTCGACCATCACCTCGGCGTTGCGCGAGGAGTTCCCCTGGAGGCTCCTGGCGCTCCTCGCCGGTTTGAAGCTCATCGCCACGGCGCTCACCGCCGGAAGCGGTTGCCCCGGCGGCCACTTCACGCCATCGCTCTGCTTCGGCGCCCTGGTCGGCGGGGCCTACGGCGAGCTCGTCCACACCGCCTTCCCGCACGCCACCGCCTCGTCGGGCTCTTACGCCGCGGTCGGCATGGCGGCGGTCGCGGCGGGGAGCTCGCACGCGCCGCTGTCGGCGATCCTGATCCTCTTCGAGCTCACCGGCAACTACGACCTCATCCTGCCGTTGATGATCGCTGCGATCGTCTCCAGCATGGTGGCCAAGAGGCTCTATCCGTATTCGATCTACACCGAGCCGCTCGAACGCCGGGGCGTCGAGCTGTCGTGGCGGATGGAGGAGGCGGCGCTCGCCGGCCTGCGCGTCGAGGACCTGGTGCGCGACGATGCCGAGACCCTCCTGCCGACCGCGACCTACGCCGAAGTGGTGGACCGCTTTCTCGGCTCGAAGCGCCACCGCATTTTCGTCGTCGACGGCGAGCGGAACCTCCGCGGCTTCGTCTCCCTGCACGACATCAAGCATGCGCTACGCGCGACCGATTCGCTGTCGGTGAAGACGGCAGGCGATCTGATGGCGCCGGTGACCACGACGATCGGGATCGCCGACCGCCTGCACCGTGTCGCGGAGGATTTCGCGCGCAGTGATTTCGAGCGCCTGCCGGTGCTGGGAGATGACGGGCGATACCGCGGCGTGATCGCCAAGCGCGACCTGCTGGCGGTCTACGCGCAGGAGGTGCTCGGCCGCCCGGCGGTGCTCTCGACCTTCGTGGCGAGCGACCAGAACGGCACGCGCGGCACGGCCGTGGAGCTGCCGCCGGACTTCGCCTTGCGCTCGATCGCCGCGACCGAGGAGCTCGCCGGCCGCACCCTCGCCGAGTGCTCTCTGCCGCAGCGCTTCGCGGTACGCGTCATCGAGATCAAACGGCCGGGGCCGGCCGGGCCGGAGTGGATCGTCCCCGACGCCACGACCGTGGTCGGCTACGGCGACGAGCTCGTCGTGCTGGGACCCACGAAGCGAGTGGAGGCGCTCGCCGCCGGGCGATTCGACGATCCGATCGGCAGGGAAGGCGACGCGTGACCTCGTTCGGAGAAATGGGCCGATGACGACGCCGGAGGCGGCGCTGCCGGTCGAGCCGGCGGAAGTCGCCCTGCTGCGGGCGAAAGCGGGCCTCTGTGGCTGCTGCCGGCACGGAGAGGTCCTGCGCTCGAAGCGCAGCGCTTTCCTGCGCTGCGCGCGCGCCGACCGCGACGAGCGCTATCCGCGCTATCCGGGGTTGCCGGTCGTCGCCTGCCGGGGGTTCGAAACTGCCGCCGCCGCGCAGCCCGCGGTGCAGGCTCCCGGCTGCTGATCCGCAAAAGCGGAAGGACTACTCGGAGTCTTCGGGCAACTCCACCATGCGGTGGCGCAGGGCGTAGCCCACGGCTTCGGCGCGATTGTTCAAGTGGAGCTTCTCGAGGATGTTGCGAAGGTGGAACTTGACCGTGTTCTCGCTGACGTTCAACTCCTTGGCGAGCTTGCGGTTGGAAGTCACGCCGCGGACCAGGAGCTCGAGCACTTCGCGCTCGCGCTCGGTCAGGTCGTCGGGATGGCGCTCCTTCTCGGCGCTGCGGCGAGGCTGGGCGAATTCGGCAAGCACCCGGCGGGCGAGTCCCGGGGTGAGCGCCGGTTCGCCTCGGGTGACGCCGTCGAGCAGCGCGAAGAAGCTCGCCGACTCCAGGTTCTTCTGCATGTAGCCCTGGGCCCCCGACTTGATCGCTTCGAACAGCGGCGCGTCGTCCTCGGAGGCGGTCAGGACCACCACCTTGACCTCGGGCGCTTCGGCCTTGAGCAGGCGCGTCGCGGCGATACCGTCGAGCTCGGGCATCGAGAGGTCCATCAGGATGACCTCGGGGCGCAGGCGCTTGCCGAGCTCGACCGCTTCACGGCCGTTCTTGGCCTCTCCCACGACCTCGTGGCCCCGGCTCTCGAGGAGGCTCTTCAGGCTGTCCCGGAAGAGGGCATGATCGTCTGCGATGAGTATTCTCATGATGCCTCCCGGGATTCTACTGGAGTGGGGAGTCTAAATGTCCACTGGGTCCCCTGGCCAGGGGCGGTCCGGAGCTCGACCCTGGCGCCGATGCTCTCGGCCCGTTCGCGGATGGTGAGCAGCCCGAAATGCGGGAACTCGCCGCGCGGCGGAATGGTCGGGTCGAAGCCGGCGCCGTCATCGTACACGACCAGCTCGAGGCCGGTCGGCAGCTGCCGCAGGCTTACCGAGACGAGATTGGCGCGCGAGTGCTTGCGGGCATTGGCGAGCGCCTCCTGGGTCATGCGCAGGAGCTGCAGCTCGGCGCCGGGGGTGAGGATCGGCACTCCCTCGGCCACGAAGGTGGCGTCGATTCCGGTCTCGGTCTCCCATTTCTCCACGAAAGTCGCCAGGGCCGCCCCGAAATCGAGGTCGGGATTGGCCGCCAGCCGCAGGCCGACGATTCCTTCGCGCACGTCGGAGTAGACCTCCCGGGCGGCGGCGGCGAGCTGGTCGAGCTGGCTGTCGGCCTCCTCGAGCCTGCCGCTGCGCAGGTAGCCCTGGACCGCTTGCGCCTTGGTGTTGACGTAGGCGAGCACCTGCGCCAGCCCGTCGTGCATCTCGTGGGCGAGGCGCAGGCGTTCTTCGGAGGCGGCGAGCTCGCCGGCACGCCGATGCAGCTCGGCGTTGTCGATGGCGATCGCCGCACTGACGGCGAAGTGCCCCAGCGTCGCCTCGTCATTGGCGTCGAACGGTGTGCCGTCGACCTTGTCGCAGAGGTAGAGATTGCCGCGGAACGGCATCTTGCAGGGGATCGGGACGGCCAGCAGCGACTTCATCGGCGGATGGTTCGCCGGGAAGCCGACGCTCTCCGGATGCCCGGAGAGCTCGGAAACCCGCATCGCATGGCCGTGGTGCAGGGTGACGCCGAGCACTCCCCGGCCGACGGGTGGCGAACCGATCCTCGAGCGCTCTGCCGGATCGATGCCGGAAGTCACGAACGCCAGAATGCCGCCGGCTTCGGCCAGCACCGACAGCGCGCCGTATTTCGTGGCGACGAGCTGGCGCGCCTGGTCGACGACCTTCTGCAGCACGACCTCCTCGGAGAGCTCGGAGAAGACCAGGAGGCCTGCCTGACGCAGCGCCGTGAGCTCGCGGTTCTTGCGCTCGAGCTGCAGGTGAATACGCTCGATCACGTCGAAGACACCACCCAGGAAAAAGAGCGTGGCGACGAAGACGAAGCCGTCGAGCAGGAGGTTCCCGCCCCACCCGGTGAGGTAGGGAAACAATGCGTGCCGGGCGGTCTCGAGCACCACCACGAAGCCCAGCGAAGCGGCGAACGCAATCCATTTGAGCCGCCGGATCGTGAGCGGCCTCGCGTCGTCGCTCGGGTGGCTCCTGGGGGAGTGCGGGTGGTGGGGGTGGGTGTCGGGGCTCACTCGCGCAGGGATCCGATACGCAACAGAGCGTATATCGGATCCCAGCCGAGGGCACCGGTAGCAAGGGGAACCCAGGAAAACAGCAGCAGGCCGACCCGCAGGATCCCCTCCACGGCGCCGGAGGTCGCCACCGCGATCATGGCGATTCCGACCAGGATGCGCAGGATTCGCTCCCAGCGTGCGATGTTTTTGGATGCCATGAAGTGGTCGCGTCTCCTCGGAGATGGAGTAGAGGGACCATGATTCACCCGAGGCTTCGGGAAAACGCTGAATCGGGTGGCGCAGGTGCTGCCCGCAGGGGTAGGAGTGCCCCGGGCGCGATAGACTCCAGGTGCCATGTCAGGTCGAGCACCGCTGCGCACGTTGAATTACGGGCCCCTACCTTCGTCCGAGAGCGTCAGGGTCGATGCCGTCGGCATCGAGGAGCGCGCCGCCGCGCTCGCCAAGCGCTCGATCAAGAAAGAGGCCAAGCGCGCCGGAATCCGGCTGGCGATTTCGATGATCGATCTGACTACGCTCGAAGGCAAGGACTCGGAGGGCAAGGTCCTGCAGCTCTGCCAGAAGGCGCGCCACCCCCTGCCGGGCGACGCGAGCGTCCCGGCGGTCGCCGCGGTCTGCGTCTACCCCAACTTCGTGGCCGTCGCCCGCCGCGGGCTCGCCGGGACACCCATCCAGGTCGCCTCGGTCGCGACCGGCTTCCCGTCCGGGCTCGTGCCGCTGCCCGTGAAGCTCGATGAGACCCGGCGGGCCGTCGAGTTTGGCGCCGACGAAGTAGACATGGTCATCGACCGTGGCGCTTTCCTCTCGGGCGACTTCGCCCGGGTCGCCGACGAGATCTCCGCCGTGAAGGAGGCCTGCGGCCGGGCTCACCTCAAGGTGATCCTCGAAACCGGCGAGCTCCTGACCTACGACAACGTCCGCCGCGCCTCGGACCTGGCGATCGCCGCCGGGGCCGATTTCATCAAGACCTCGACCGGCAAGATCCAACCTGCGGCGACGCCCGGAGTCGTCCTGGTGATGCTCGAAGCAATTCGTGACCACTACCTCGCCACCGGCCGAAAGATCGGCATGAAGCCTGCCGGCGGTGTGCGCACGACGAAGCAGGCGCTGCACATGCTGGTGCTGGTCAAGGAGACCCTGGGGGACGCCTGGCTCACTCCCGGCCTCTTCCGCATCGGAGCGTCGACGCTCACCAACGATCTCCTGATGCAGTTGGTCAAGGAATCCACGGGCGCCTATCAGAGTGCGGACTACTTCTCGAACGACTGAACCCCCGGGCCCACGAATCCGGACAGAGCGATAGGATCAGTTCGAGCACCGGACCTCCCCGACCGTGTATCGCCAACCCCGCAGCGGCTTCAGCCGCGTCCCCTTCATCCAGGCCTGCACCGTCACCTGGGACGGCCTCGAGACCGCCTGTCTGGTCTGCAACATTTCGATCCTCGGCGTCTACCTGCACCTCGAGGCGCCGCTCGAGCGCCGCCGCGAAGTGACGTTGCGCTTTCAGCTCGCCGACGGTGGCCCGGAGATCGAGGCCGCGGCCGTGGTCACCTGGGTGAACGAGATCCCTCCCGAAGGCGCGACCGGTCTGCCGCTGGGCTGCGGGCTGCGCTTCTTGCGGGTTGCCGCTGACGACCTGCGGCGCATCGCGGCGCTGGTCGCGGCCTACGTCGCCGCTCCCCAGGAGCACGCCGGAGTCGGTGTCGGCCAGCCGTTCACCGGCCGGGTGCGGATTCCGTTCATCGCTACCTGCACGCTCACCGGCAGGTTCGGCATCCGGCACGCAAGCCTCTGCAACCTGAGCGTCCTCGGGGTCTACGTGGCGCTCGAGGATATGCCGGCGTTGGGCGCCCGCGGCCGGATCTCGTTCCATCTCCCGCGCGCCAGCGAAGAGTTCCGCGCCGAGGTTCGGGTCTGTTGGCAGAACCCCGAGTTTCCGGCGCGCGCCCACGCGCTGCCACCGGGTTGCGGCCTCTGTTTCGAGAACCTCGAACCGAAACAGGAGGACCTGCTGCGCAGCCTGGTCGCCGAGTATCAGCGCAACCTGGTGCACTCCGCCAGGGCTGCGGGCGCCGAGGGTACCGCCGGAGCTACCGGCACGGCCCGCTGAGCCCGCCGGCGTCGTCCAACCCGATCCCGGCCGCCCGCAGTGCCGCGTCGACCTGACCCGCCCAGTCGTGATGGGCGGAGGGGGAGGCCGGGCTGGGGTGCGGGATCCGCGTCACCGTCGGAGCTCCTGCGGAACCGGCCTTCCGATCCTCCGAGCCAGCCGCGTCATTTCCGATTGCCCGGCGGACGGCTGCTTCGGCGACCGCTCCGACGGCGACGACGCGGCGTACCGCGAGCACCGCCACGACTTCGGCGAGGGCGGCGTCGCAGACCGCCTCGATGGCGGCGCGTTCGACGCGTGGCAGCTTCTCGGGCGTCAGGTTTCTTCCACCCGCCTCGAGGAATCCGAGCGGACACCAGTTCCAGACGAAAGCGCGGGCGAAGAAGCGCTCCGGCGTGCCGAATCGGGACCGCGCCCAGCCCCAGAGGCGCGCCCCCGAGACCTCGCTGCGCCGGCAGGCGAAGCCCTGCACCGGGCGCTTCGGGTGTTCGGCGGGCGGACGCGAGACGGCGCCCTCGATGCCGAGCCAGTCGCGCACCATGCCGATCTCGCCGAACGGCACGCCGGTCTGCATCATGCCGAACGGGCCGGGGTTCATGCCGACGAACAGGAGCTCCTTCGGGCCGCGCCCCCAGCGCTCGAGATAGAGCTCGAGCGGTTCGCGGGCGTAGACCAGCGGGTTGTAGACGAACGCTACCGGCGGCGCGAAGTCGAGCGCGCCGGCCGCGCCGGCGAGGCGCCGCGTCAGAGGGACGAGCGACGGGGTCTGGCCTGCGGCGGGCAGGAACGGGTCGGGCATCGAGAAGGAGCGTAACAGGCGGAACGGGCGGTAGGATGGCCTCCGTCTTGAGCTACGCACCGATCTCCGACTACCCGCGACGGGCCCACTTCGACTTCTATCGCTCGCATCCGTCGCCGTTCTACTCGGTCACTTTCGAGCTCGACGCGGGGCGCCTGCGCGAGCGGCTCGCCGACGAAGGGGCGCCGGTCTACGCCGGCCTCTGCTGGCACTTCCACCGGGCGCTTCTCACGCTGCCGGCTTTCCGTGTGCGCCTGGCGGGCGATGAGCTCGTGCTCCACGACCGATTGCGAATGGGACTGACGGTGCCGGCGCCGCGCCGTACCTTCACTTTCGCCACCTTCGAATGGCAGCCGGACTGGGCGGCGTTCGCCGCCTCCGCCCGCGGCGTGCTCGCCCGCGCCTCCGAGACCATCGACTTGACCGGCGGCAGCGAGCCCGACTTCGCCTACTACACGGCGTTGCCGAAGATCCCCTTCGCCGCTTTCACGCACGTGACGCTCACCGACCCGACTGCCGGCCAGCCGGGCACGGCGTTCGGCAAGCTCGCCTCTCGCGAAGGGCGACTCGTGGTGCCGGCCGGCGTCCAGGTCAACCACCTGTTCATCGACGGTGGCGATCTGGGCGATCTCTACGAGGCCGTTCAGGCGAGTTTCAACAGCCCCGGCTGAGCGGGGGCGCCCGACCGCCCGGGTCTCAGGGACGGCGGAAGGCGCGAACGATGGCGACCGGCGGCGTGAGGCTCTGGTCGGTTGCCGGTGAGGCCTGGATCTTCCGCACCACGTCGAGGCCGCTCGTCACCCGGCCGAACGCCGCGAAGCCCTGGCCGTCGGGATTCCTCGCGCCGCCGAAGTCGAGAACGGGCGAGTCCTCGAGACAGACGAAGAAGTCGGAGGTCGCGCTGTCGGGAGTGCCGCGGGCCATCGAGAGCGTCCCGGCGAGGTGGCGGAGGCCGGTGTCGCGGGTGCGCTCGAGGGGCACCGGCGGGAAGTCCTCCGTCTGCCGCAGCGGCGCGACGCCGGCCTGCACGACCGCGATCGGCACGTCGGGGCGCGTCTCGGTGTCCGGCCGAACCGTGCGATGGAAGCGCCCGCCGTCGTAGCGCCCGGCGTCGACGTAGCGCAGGAAGTTCGCCGCCGAGAGCGGGGCGCGGACGAGGTCGATCTCGAGGTCGATCGCGCCCAGCTCCGTTTCGAGGCGGACGACGACAGGCGCGGCGCTCTCCGGTGCCGGTGCCGGCGGCGACGCCTGGGCGACCAGGGGACTGCCCAGGCAGGCGAGCAGCAGGAGGCTCCGGAGAGCGAGGGCAGGCGCCGGGTGTCTCATGGCCGGAGATCCTAACGGCTCCCGGGCTCCCGGAGTAGAATTCGCGCCATGCCAAAGGACGCGCCGATCGTTCTGGAGGGTGCCGCGCGGGTGCAGGCCGAGCGTCCGGCGCTCGAGTTCGGCGGTGCCTGGGAGTATTCGCCGGCGCCGGAGTCGACCAGCCATGTGAAGCTGGAGAAGCGCTACGAGCTGTTCATCGGTGGCAAGTTCGTGGCGCCTTCGTCCGGCCGCTACTTCGAGACCGTGAATCCGGCGACCGAGAAGGTCCTGGCCGAGGTCGCGGAGGCGGGGGAGGCCGATGTCGAGGTAGCGGTGCGCGCCGCGGAGGCCGGATTCAAGGTCTGGTCGAAGCTCGCGCCGCTCGAACGCGGCAAGTACCTCTACCGCATCGCCCGCCTGCTGCAGGAGAAAGCGCGTGAGTTCGCCATCCTCGAGACGATGGACGGCGGCAAGCCGATCAAGGAGTCGCGCGACGTCGACATCCCGCTCGCCGCGGCGCACTTCTTCTACCACGCCGGCTGGGCCGACAAGCTGCACTACGCCTTCCCGGGACGCAGCGCCGGCTCGGTCCGGCCGCTCGGCGTCTGCGGCCAGATCATCCCGTGGAACTTCCCGCTCCTCATGGCGGCCTGGAAGATCGCGCCGGCGCTCGCCTGCGGCAACACGGTGGTTCTCAAACCGGCCGAGACGACGCCGCTCACCGCGCTCCACCTGGCGAAGATTTTCCAGGAAGCGGAGCTCCCGCCCGGAGTGGTGAACATCCTCCCGGGGGCCGGCGAGACCGGCGCGCATCTGGTCAATCATCCGCGAGTGAAGAAGATCGCCTTCACCGGATCGACCGAGGTCGGCAAGCTCATCCAGCGCACCACCGCCGCCTCCGGCAAGCGCCTGACGCTCGAGCTCGGCGGCAAGGCGGCCAACATCGTGTTTGCCGATGCCGCGCTCGACCAGGCGGTCGAAGGGATCGTCAACGGCATCTATTTCAACCAGGGGCATGTGTGCTGCGCGGGCTCGCGGCTCCTGGTCGAAGAGTCGGTGGCCGACACGCTGATCGCCAAGCTCGACTGGCGGATCCGCCAGCTCCGGGTCGGCGACCCGCTGGACAAGAACACCGACGTCGGGGCGATCAACTCGCGCGCCCAGCTCGAGAAGATCCGCGAGATGACGGCCTACGGCGTCGAAGAGGGGGCCCACCTCCACCAGTCGCAGTGCGCGCTGCCGGCGAAGGGCTACTTCTTCCCGCCGACCTACTTCACCGAGGTCGCGCAGTCGCACCGCATCGCGCGCGAGGAGATCTTCGGTCCGGTGCTGGCGGTGATGACCTTCCGCACCGCCGACGAGGCGATCGAGAAGGCCAACAACCTCGCCTACGGCCTCTCGGCCGGCGTCTGGACCGACAAGGGCGCCAAGATCTTCGCCATGACCAAGCGCCTGAAGGCCGGCGTCGTCTGGGCGAACACCTTCAACAAGTTCGACCCCACCAGCCCCTTCGGCGGCTACAAAGAGTCCGGCTTCGGCCGCGAAGGCGGCCTCCACGGCCTCGAGGCGTACATCGACCTCGCGTAAACACCGGACCGCAGTTGTAGCGACCAGAAGTTCGAGCCGAGACCGGCCGCCGCATTGTCGGCTGGGCGATGTGCACCCATCTGCGCACCGAGCTCGTCGCGGAAGCGCTCGAGATGGCGCTCGCACGGCGAAAGCCGGAGGACGTGATTCACCACTCCGATCAAGGATGCCATTACACCTCGATCGAATTTGGCAGGCGCTGCCGTGAAGGGCATGTCCGGCCATCGATGGGCACGGTCGGCGAATACTTCGACAACGCCATCTGCGAGAGCTCCCTCGCTACGCTCGAGTGCGAGCTGCTCGATCGAAGGACGTTTCGTACCCAGGTCGAGGCCCGGATGTCGGTCCCGTCCCATATCGAAGGCTTCTACAACCATCGACGCCGGCGCTCGGCGATCGGGAACCTCAGCCCGATGCGCTGCGAAGTTTGTCACGGCGATGCGATCGCAGCCGGCGAGCTCGACAGCACGCCGCGTTTCCGTGGGACCGAAGGGCTCGTGGAGCCCCTGCAGGGCTCCCCGACAAGCCCACAGCCGGCCGTATGAGTGAAAGCCGAAAACTGTCCACCGAAACGGGGCGGCTCCAGTGCACGGCTACTCATGGAGGTCGCTCTGCTCGGCGACACATGGTTGTGTATGCTGTCTGTGGCTCAGGAATCCGGGCCAAATTGGCTGCTCTCTGAGGGGGGCGAGCGCCTGGTTCCGGGGGTCGGTGGTGGATGGGCGGCGTTACAAGGACTTGTTGCAAGGGAAAACCAAGGGGAAGGAATGCTACTCCCATTGCGCGCTTCTACCCGCAGGCTGCGCTATTCGCTTCTAGCATGCTTGCTGTTCCTCGTCGAATCGAGAGAAGCGTTAAGTCAAACCACTCCAGAGCAGAGTTTTTCCGAAAACCTGATCGTGTCGGAGCTCGTGGTTTTCGTCGATGACTCCGTGTTGCCTGAAATGGAATCATTCTCACGCAAGGCGCCCTCAGATTTCATGGTGCTAATCGACGGGCTTCCGGCTGAGATCTTCGTGCCGAGCCGCCTGGATGCGGCTGACGTCTCAATGGATCGCAAGAAGACTAATTTCGATGAGCTTCCAACGGTCGCGCATCTCGTCTGGGTCGATGCGGACTTGGCATCCCAGTCGCAGATTGCTGCTGCTGCGAGTCAGTTGGCCGCAGCTTTCAAGCACTTTCCAGAGAATGAGACCTTCTCGTTGGTTGAAGTCACTCGGGAGTTAGTCTCCGCGCATCGCAACATTTCGAAGACGGACCTTGTACTTCGTTTGCTTGCCTTGGCTTCTACTCGAGAGGCTCAAGTGCGGCCGACCATAGAGCAGCAAGTCGCGGCTTTGAATCGACTTGCGACCGAGATTCCGACCTTCGAGCCAGCAGATATCGGTGCGATGTGGCTGGTCGTTGAGCCGTGGTCGCTTGATCCGGCTGCTGCTGAGGCAATATTTCGCCAGGACGCTGACGAAAGTTGCTCAAGGACCGCGCTTGGCGCATTACAGAGGGCCTTTCGAATCGTAGCCAGCTTCGGGTGGGTCGCCTTTCCCGTTACCGTCCGGACGGTAGGTTCTGCCCCGGCACTGCGGCCTGAGATTTCAGGCTACGACAAATTCATGGAACGGGAGCCAGCGACGCGAGCAAAGCGCTTTAAAGCGTTCACGTGGACGCTTTTTCGGAAGCGAGCTCGTGAGGCGCGCAAGACGCCCGGATCTAGCGTCGCGCGTTCCCTCGAAGTGGCTCTCGATGTTCAGCTTGCGCCCATGGCGATTCTGGCCCGCGAGACGTCAGGCTCAATTGCCGGAGACACCTTTCGAGTCGGCCGCCTGGCACAACAGCTCAGGCAGCGGCGGCGCCTTGTCGTTCGAGATGCGGCCGTCGTGGGTGCGAGTCTTCGAAAGCTCAAGGTCTTGTGGACGGCGGGCGATGGTCGAGCGGTCCCAGCGCTTCCGTGGCTCTCATCAACTAGTCCCCTCGAGCTGGGTATCGCGCGCCTGCTAAGCGTCTTGCAAGAATCCAGGCCGCTTGTTGGCTCCCCTGTGACACTTCGCGCATCAAGAATGGGCGAAGCTGACGAACCCACACTCTGCTTCGCAGATCCAGGCAAGCGCCCAGCGAGGCGAGCGCTCTGGTGGGACGGCGCGCGCGAGAGGATTGGAGTAAGAACTTCAGAGCAGACTGCAGAGTCTGACGGTGGGTGCGTCCAGCTTCCCGGCGGACTCAAAGGCTCAGACGCCGCAGTGCTTGAATCGCTGAATTCGATGGAGTGGGGGGGCGGAAGCATCTCGGCCCTGTCTCGTCAAGACAGGACCGAGTCGACGATGTCTGGCGAATTCCAAGACAGTCCCCCCGACCGCTAGGAAGATTGAAGAGTGCCAGCCCAGCTGAGGCGAAATGTCATAGCCTCAGGGCAATTGACTGGCGCCGTACAGGCCTCCCGCCACACCTCAGCTTTGTGATCTTGGGTTCTGGATCCTGCTTTCACGGGATCGTGTCGGGATTGCAGAAGCTATATCCTCCGACCGGATCGCAAATGAAGTAGTCGAGAAAAGTCGAGCAAGAGAGCTCGCAGCAGTCCGTCTCCGAAATCGAGTAGAGACAGTGCGTTGTTACAGTGCGCCTGTCCCACCTGTCGGCGGCGTTACACGCACTTGTGTCCTCGTACTGTCGGTGTTCCTCGACCACCCCGTCGAAGAATCCTACGTGCTGATCTGTGTCAGACGCACAGGCTGTCCAGCGATCCGCAACAACAAAGTTGCCATTCATTGAGTCGCAGACGTCGCCCTTGCTGTCGCCATCGCAGTTGGCTTGATTGGTGTTGTTGGTGCAGACGCAGTTGTCACTAAGGTTAGCAATGCCGTCGGTATCGCCTGGGATTCCTTCTCCGATCAGCCAAGCCTCACATGAACTCGTCGCCCCCCCGAGTTCCGGATCCGAGCAGTAGCGTGAGCAGAAGCCGACACAGTAGTTGGATGTGCACGTTTGAATTGCGAAGGTCGGAGAAGCAATGAGGAAGAAAGTCGAAAGAACTGCCATCGCGGCCAAAATGGGGTGGTGAACTGCTTCTGCTCGTGTCACGAGATTTCTCCTTCGATTCGGAAGTTGGAGATTAACGACGGCGTCCGTGAGTCGCGCGGCGTGCGCGAGACGACAGCGATCGGGCTAAAAGCCTCAATAGCTCTAAGGCGGGCTGCGAGCTGACATACCGTTGGAGACGTTCGGAGCCGTCATGCGAAGGGCTTTTGAGCCGGAAGTGCTGACACTTCTCTTGTGAGGAAGCGTAAGAATGGCATCTGAGCGAACCTCCAGGGAGGCATCGCAGGCCTCGACAGGCCCAGTTTCCGTGGTGAGGCGAAGTTCCACCTACCTACTAGAAGAAACGAACGGCGAGCTCGGAATTAACAAGCGCAGAAGTGGAATCCTTGTGGAGCGGAGCGGCCGCGGGCGTGCGCGTGCCGTGTGTCCGTTGGAGTAGGATCCCGGCGCTTCGCTGATGGCGGAAGTGAATTGACTGGGAGCGTCGAGTCATGCGGGAACGCTGCAACCGAACACAAGCCTAGGATCGCGTTTCGTAGAGAATGCTATTGGTGGCCGCACCCTAACCTATGGAGGACGCGATGCGAGCACTTCTAGTCGGGATCATGATTGGACTCAGTAGCTCGTCCATCTTGTTTGCCTCGGAAGCTCAGCGATTGCGACTGCAGATTGGTCATGTCTCTTCTCCCCTCGAGCTGACTGGCACTGTCGGCCTTGGCGCTGACAATGCGCTAGGCGCTCGAATTGCGTACGAGCGACTCTTCACGGAGAGATTCGGTCTTGAAGTGGGTTTGGCATCGTCTCAGCATGATCTGACGCTCGTGATCGTGAACGGAGTGCCGAGAACGTCTTCGTTTCGAATGAGTCCGTTGACTCTAAGTGGAACTTTGCATGTAGGTGATTCGAATCGCGTGGACTCCTACTTTGGAGCGGGCCTGGCGTATGTGACCGTCAGCGACTACACGCCAGCTGGTTCCTCGGAAAGTATCTCGGTGGATTCGGAACTTACATGGACGGTGCAGTATGGGATGGATATTGCGTTGGGAAGAAAGCAAAGGCTTAGCGCAAAGAAAAAGCGATGGAGTCTCGGATTCTCAGTCTCGTACATGCAAGGGGAAGCCGAAGCGGGCTCTCTGTCGCTTCCTCTCGAGACAGTCAACATTTCTGCGGGCGTTGTCTGGCAGCTGAGGTAGGGGAGGTCGCCGCAAGGCAGCTCGAGGGGTGCCGGAACTTTGTTCAAGAGGAATAGGCCTGGGCGAGACGGAGTGCGGCTCGCTTCGCGGCAGCCCGCGCTGCGGTAGAAGTCGGTCGACCCGTCGCACGCGCAAGATCTTCGTACGAGAGGTGCTTGTCGAGGCGACCGACAAGAAGTATTTGATCGTCTTCTGAAAGTCTTGCGATAGCGGCGAGATACTTGCGTCGCTCTTGCGCATCTATGGCGTCATCGAGGGGCGAGTCGACCCCTGCTATTTCGATTTCCCCGTTGATGACTTCGCCGGTAGTCGAGCGCCGAATCTCATCGCGAACCAAATTGTCGACGCAAACCATGAGATATCGCCTCAGCGCAGGCCCGTCAATAGCGCCAAGTTCGCCGATAGTGCGCAGCGCGCGATAGAGCGATTCCTGAACCAAGTCTCCTGTATCCATTCGACGACGCGCGAACGGCGGCAGCCGGCAGTGCGCCCACCGTTTCAATACCGCAAGGAGCGCAGGCAGAAGATCTCGAGTGTGGGCGGCAGTCGCTTCCGCTCCGGAACTGTGAGTCCTATTCTTGCTGCTTCGCAAGAGGAGCCTCCTCGGAAGGGTTCAGTTACATAACAATTTGTCAATTGCTTGCGATGAGTTCGTATGGATGTTAAAGCAAAGAGGCCGAGTGCGCGCTGCCGGCCAAGGGCTTCTTCCCGCCGACCTACTTCACCGGGGTTGCCCAGTCGCACCGCATCGCGCGCGAGGAGATCTTCGGTCCGGTGCTGGCGGTGATGACCTTCCGCACCGCCGACGAGGCGATCGAGAAGGCCAACAACCTCGCCTACGGCCTCTCGGCCGGCGTCTGGACCGACAAGGGCGCCAAGATCTTCGCCATGACCAAGCGCCTGAAGGCCGGCGTCGTCTGGGCGAACACCTTCAACAAGTTCGACCCCACCAGCCCCTTCGGCGGCTACAAAGAGTCCGGCTTCGGCCGTGAAGGCGGCATCCACGGCCTCGAGGCGTACGTCGACCTCGGGTGAAGCCCCTCCTGCGCGGGTAGGCTACTGCGTCTTCTCGAGCACCACCGGCAGCGCCAGGCGGTAGAAGAACCACGCGAGCGGTAGGGCGACGGCCGCGACCAGCGTCATCCAGAGGGCGGCGGTCCAACTCGTCGAAGTGCCCAGTGCTGCGAGGTCTCTCGCGAGGCCGAGGAGCGGGGTGACTGGGTTCCACGCGACGAGGGTGCGGAAGAGCCCTTCCTTCGGCACGGCATAGAACACCGGGGTCATGAAGAACCAGAAGGTGGTCACCGCCTGGAGGCCCTTGCCGACGTCGTGGTAGAGAGCGTGGAGCGGCGCGAGGAAGAGGCCGATGGCCGTGCCGAGGAGCGCCAGGACGACGAGCGGCAGCGGCGCCAGGACGACCGTCCACGGCACGCCCTGGCGAAGGAAGAGGAAGACCACCGCGACCACCAGGATCTTCGGCGCGACGTTGACCAGCACGCGCGCCACCGCCGCGCCGATCAGGCTCTCCGGCGGCAGGTCGAGCTTGGCAAGGATCGCGCGCTCCGAGGCCAGGGTGTCGATCTGCACCGTGATCGACTCGACGAAGGTCTGCCAGGCGACCAGCCCGAGGAGCACGAAGGCGGCGTAGGGGATGCCGGTGTCGCCGGCGTCGAGGATCTTGGCGCGGTCGGCGAGCACCGCCCAGAAGACCATGCCGAGCGCCGGCAGGAAGGCGAGGAAGCCGCCGAGTAGGGTCTGCCGGTACTCGGCGTGCAGCTGGCGCGTGAGCATCTGGCGCGCCATCCCCGCCGAGGCGGCGAGGTCGCGCCGCATCTGGGCGAACAGGCGGCGATGGCGGTCTCGGCCGGCGTCGGGCTGGTAGACGATCTCTTTCACGGCGCGGGCTCCGGTGTCTCGAGCGGATTCTGAATCTGGCTCTCGAGCCAGCGCCAGACCGCCCAGTCGCGGTCTCCCCAGTGATGGTAGACGTGCACGAGATACGGTCTCACGAAACCGGCCCGGCCGTCGAAGCTGAAGCCTCGGTCGGCATCGAAGTGGAGGCCGGGCTTGTGGTAGTCGGCGAGGAAATTGAACTCCTTCGGCAGCGTGGCCTGATCTTCGAGGCCGTGTTTCCAGGCGGCCGCGATCAGCGTCCCCTGATCGCGCGTCTTCCAGCGCGGCAGCTCGAAGCTCGCGAGCGTGAGCTCGTGCCAGCTGTCGAGGAACGGGGCCGCCGGGGAATCGGCGCCGGCTTCGAAGAGAAAGACGCCGCCGTTCCAGTGCTGCCAGTCGGGCTCGGTAATGACGACGCCGAAATCCTCGGCGATCGCTTCGCGCAGGTGGTCGCAGGGGCCGTGGAAGACCCGCTCGCCCTCGCCGTCGACCCACTCGCCGCGCGCCTCGTCGAAGCGGAATTCGCTCTGTGCGGCGACGTAGAACGGGACGTCGGTGAGGAGCAGGCGCCCGGCCTCGTCGTAGCCGCGCCGTTCGTCGAGGCGCCAGTCGAAGCCCGTCTCGCGCCGGATGTACTCCGGCAGCGTTCCCAGCGCGTCGTCGATGACCGCGCGCGCCGCCTGCGCGGCGTCCGCGCCGCGCCAGAGCCGACGGGCCAGGCGCGCACCGTAACGCGGCCAGACGAAGGCGAGCAGAGCCGCCTTGCGCCGCCAGGGATGGCCGGCCGTGCGCTCGAGGAGGCGTACGACCGCATCGCGCCGCTCCACGAGCTCCGGCTCCACTGCGACATAGCGCCCGGAATAGGCCGCGAGCTTCGCCTCCAGCCGGCGCCGCTTCTCCGCGAGCTCCGGCGGACAGGCGTCGAGCGGTTCGATCAGGGCGTTGAGCGCCTCCGCCTGGGCGAGGCGGCGCACCGACAGGCAGCCGCACTCGACCGCCCACGGGCTGAAGTAGCGCATCCGGCAGTGATCGGTGGCGAAGGTGACTGGACCGCAGCGGTACATGAAGACCTGGTCGACACCCGGGCGCGCCGCGAGAACGTCGGTGTCGAGGTAGCAATAGGAGTGGCGCGGTTCGAGGATGCGGTGCAACGAGGTCTTGAGCCAGATCGCCGCCTGGGCGTCGGAGAGCGCCGCGGGCGTCGGGCAGTCGATCACCCGGTCGTGGTCGATCGGCAGGGCATTGCGTCGCGCATCGGTCACCACGAAGATCGGACTCTCGGCGAATCGCCGCAGGTGGCGGAGCGCGACATGCAGCGACTCGATCTGCTCCGCCGCGCCGCAGACCACGAAGACGAAGCGCTCTTCGCGGCTCACGTCAGCCACTCCCGGTACCAGAGCTCGAGCACCGCCACCTTCCAGAGGCGCCAATGGTCGGCGGCCGCGAGGAGAGCGGCGACCGCCGGCGCCTGGAGAACGCCGTCGCGCACCAGCCGCGAATCGCCGAGCAGCCCGGTGTACCAGGCGATGTTCTGGTAGTAGGCGTCCGGACCGACGAAGCCCTGCTTCCGGCGCTGCAGAATGGCCTCGGGGAGCCCCCCGAGGTTGGCGCGCAGCAGCGGCTTCTGCTCCCCGGGGCGGAAGTAGACCTCCGGGTCGAAACCGAACAGCAGCTCGACCAGCCCGGGATCGAGGAACGGCACCCGCACTTCGAGCGAGTTGGCCATGCTGGCGCGATCGACCTTGGTGAGCACCAGCTCCCCCATGAAGGCCCGGATGTCCAGCCACTGCAGACGCTGCAGCGGTGCGAGCTCGGGTCGCACCAGGCTGCGGTAGAACCACCAGGGATCGTCCGGCAGGTGGGCGTGGAGATCGGGGTGGAGGAGGCCTGCGAGACCGGCGCGGTCGAAACTGCCCATCGCCATCGCGCCGGCATAGAAGGCGACCAGGTCGTCGGCCGCCGGGTCGCCCGCTGCGCGGGCCGCCATGAAGTCGCGCTGCCAGGTGTAGCCGCAGAAGAACTCGTCGGCGCCCTCGCCCGAGAGCACCGCCTTGACGCTGCGCGCGGCGAGGTGGGAGACCGCGAAGGTGGGCACGATCGAGATGTCGGCGAGCGGCTCGTCGTAGGTCCACGCGAGACGGCGGACGAGCGCCAGGCTCTCCGGGCCGAGGATCCAGCTGCGATGCTCGAGGCCGAACCCGGCCGCCACCCGCTCGGCGTAGCGGTGCTCGCTCTCCGGCCAGTCGTCGAAGCCGATCGCGAAGCTCGGCCCGTCGGCGCCCAGGCGATGGCGATAGAGGGCGAGCGCCGAGGAGTCGTAGCCGCCGGAGAGGAACGAGCCGACGGTGACGTCGCTCAGCAGATGCCCGCCGACCGCTGCGGCGAGCCGTTCGTCGACGGCCGCCGCCGCGTCGGCGGCCGGCACCCGGCGCTCGCCGGGAGGCAGCGTCCAGTACTCCTGGACGCGCGCCTCGCCGCGCCGGTCGAGTCGCAGCCAGCAGGCCGGCGGCAGCTTCGCCATACCCTTCCAGATGCACTTCGGGCTCGGCACGTAGCGGTAGACGAGGAAGTCGCAGAGCGCCGACCAGTCGACCTCCCGCCGCACTGCCGGGTGGGCGAGGAGGCCCTTGGCCTCCGACGCGAAAAGCATCCGCTCGGAGTCGGAGAAGTAGTAGAGCGGCTTGATCCCGAAACGGTCGCGGGCGAGGAGCAGCTCCCCGGTGGAGTCGTCCCAGAGCGCGAAAGCGAACATGCCGTCGAGCCGCTGGAGCACGTCGATGCCCCATTCCTCGTAGCCGTGGAGCACGACCTCGGCGTCGCAGGAGGAGCGGAAACGGTGGCCGCGGGCCTCGAGTTGCCCGCGCAGCTCGCGATGGTTGTAGATCTCGCCGTTCAGGGTGAGCCAGAGGCGCTCGTCCTCGGACGGCATCGGCTGATGCCCGGCGGGTGTGAGGTCGACGATCGCCAGCCGGCGATGGCCGAGTCCCGCCCGCCCGTCGGCCGAGAGCCAGCTGCCGGCGTCGTCCGGGCCGCGGTGCTCGAGGGCGTCGCGCATGGCGGCGAGGCCGGCGGGATCGACGATTCCGCGATGCTCGACCTGTCCGACGATGCCGCACATGAAGGTAGGCCTCGGTCCGGGTGCGTCTCAGAAATCGCCGGCGCTGGCGAAGTTCTCGCGCAGCACGGCGAACTGGCGCGGCAGCTTGGCGAGTCCCCTGGGAAACAGGGCGAAGTGCAGCGGCAGAAGGGGCCAGAGCTCGGTGTGGCGGGCGACCGCGATCGCCAACGCGGTGGGCGGTAGCCACTCCTCGTAGAAGTCGTTCAGGAAATAGAGGAACTTGAAGCGCAGTTGGCGCCTGGGCAGGTACGGGAACTTCCACGCCGAGAACATCAGCGCGGTGAAGGCGAGGAAGGCGGCGAACCCGACCCAGACCGGCGCCGCCGGAGCGAGGAGCACCAGGACGGCGGCGAGCGCGCCGAGCTCGAGCGGCAGGAGGAGGCGATTGACCAGGGCCAGCACGCGCACCGGACCGCGGGCGAGGACGAAAGTGCGGAGGCCGGCGCGGCGGTCGTTCTCCCGATCTCCGAGCTGGTGCAGCAGGATGTTGCGCAAGCCCTTGCAGGAAAGGGCCAGAACGACCAGCGTCGCAAGGCCCGGCGCGAGACTTCCGAGTCTTCCCGCCGCCTGCGGAAAGAAGGTGAAGAGCGTGATCGCAACCGGCACGAGGTGCCCATACAGGGTGTCGGCGAGGACGCCGGCCAAGCCGCGCTCCTTGAGCCGGAACGGGCGAACCGAGTAGAGCGTCAGCAGGCTGAGCTGCATGGCCAGCAGGGTGAGATTGACCGGGTTGCGCGGCAGCAGGCTCCAGGGTGCGAGGCCCACCGTCAGGAGGCCGAACAGGATCGCGGCGCGCGTCAGGGGCCCTCTTGCGGCGGCGGCGTTGGCTTTTCCGGCGGCGCGATCGGCAGCGATGTCGCAGGCGTCGTTCAGGAAGTAGCCGAAGCCCGCGATGCCGACGACGCTCGCCAGGAAGAGCGGCAGCATGGCGAGGAGCTCGCCGCCGGGCAGCGCCCCCACGGCGGTCGCTGAGTAGGCGGCGGCGAGAACCGGCGGCACGATGTGCTGCCACCAGAGAGAGAAGCGAAGGAGCCCCGGGCCAGGCATTGGGAGGCGGGAGTCTACGCGGTCCCGGCGCGGGGGGAGTGCGCGCCGCGTGGCGCGGGCTTGCGCGCCTTGAGCTCGAGCCAGTCGAGAAAGGTGACCGGCGGCCCTTCGTAGATGTCGATCGCGTTCGCCGCCACGAAGGCGTTGCCGAGATCGTGCTGGGTCGCGAGCGGCGGCTCGCGCAGGTACTCGAGAGCGAAGCCGGCGCCGGCGAGCGCCGCGAGGAACTCTTTCTGCGCCTTGATGTTCAGGCAGAAGTGGCGGTTGACGTTGGCGACGACCCTGCGAACGCGGGGGCGCTCGCTGCGATCCGGAATGCGGTCGCGCTGGAAAAGGTCCTTGGCGTAGAGCACGCCGCCCGGCTTGAGCACCCGAAGAGCCGATGCGAGGGCCACCTGCGGATGGTCCGAGTGCACGAGCGACTCGAGGAAGAGGACGGCATCGAACGATTCCAGAGGGTAGAGCTCCTCGAGGCGATGGAAGTCGCCCTGGGTGACGACGACGCAGCTTTCCATCCCGGCGGCGGCGACCCGCGCCCGGGCCTCGGCCACCTGCACGCCGGAGATGTTGAGCGCCGCGACGCTCACCCCGCGGTGCCGTGCCAGCCAGAGTGCGGGGCCGCCGATGCCGCAGCCGGCGTCCAGGACGCGCATGCCGGGCGCGAGCTCGGCCTGGTCGGCGATGTGGGCGAAGAGCTCTCCGAGGTCGGTCGTGCGCTGCGACTGGAAGGTGTCGCCGAAGGCCGCCATGTAGCGCTCGTGCCAGGCGTCGTAGTAGCGCGCGACGCGCTCCGAGCTGAGCTCCTTCGGCGCGAGCCAGCGGCGGAGGAAGCGGGGCGCCCTCGGGATCACCAGCGCTCCGGCGGCACGCGGCCGCCGCCCGCGGCACCGGGGCCCCGGACTAGAATGCCGGCTGTGAAAGCCGGAGAGTCGTGAGCGCGCCCGCGCTGGTCGCCGTCGAGGCGGTGTCGAAGAAGTACTGCCGGGATCTCGAGAAGTCGTTGCGCTACGGGCTGCATGACATCGGGCGGGCGCTCGTCGGGGGCGGGGCCGATCCCGGATCCCTGCGCGACGGTGAATTCTGGGCGCTCTCGCAAGTCTCCCTCGAGCTCGGCGCCGGCGAGTGCCTCGGTGTCATCGGCCCCAACGGCGCCGGCAAGAGCACGCTGCTCAAGCTGATCCAGGGGCGGCTGCACCCGGACCGCGGACGCATCGTGGTGCGTGGCAAGCTGGCGGCGATCTCGGAGCTCGGCATCGGTTTCAACCCCATCCTCTCAGGTCGCGAGAACATCTTCCACAACGCCGCGCTGCTCGGCCTGGCGCGCGACGAGACGCGCGGCCTTCTCGATCAGATCATCGAGTTCTCGGAGCTCGAGGAGTTCATCGACGCGCCGGTCTTCACCTACAGCTCCGGCATGCGGGCGCGCCTCGGCTATGCGGTGGCCGCCCATCTCGATCCCGACGCTCTGCTGATCGACGAGGTCCTCACGGTCGGCGACCTCGCCTTCCGCAGGAAGTGCGTCCAGCACATGCAGCGCTTTCTCGCCCGCGGCAAGGCGGTGCTGCTGGTCTCGCACGAGATGTACAGCGTCCAGACGCTGTGCACGCGGGCGATCTACCTCGAGCGCGGCGAGGTCGTCTTCGCCGGCGCAAGCACCGAGGCCGTGAACCTCTACCTCAAGGCCCGCCGCGGCCTGGCACCCCGGCCGCCTGCGGCGCGGGCGGACGGCCCTCCGCAGGCGGCCGACGCCGCAGTTGCGGGCGAACCGGCCGGAGACCTGGCGGCCGGGGCGAGCGCCGCGGCGGAGCCGAAAGGCGAGCGCCGTGGGCCGAGCGCCCGCGAGCCCGTCCTCATCACCGGCGTCGCGATCGAGGCGCTCGATCCCGGCGCCCCTGCGGGTCGCCCCGCGGGGGCCGAAGTGCGCAGCGGCGAGGCGGCGCGGGTCCTCGTGCGCTACCACGCCCACGAGAAGCGCGACCGGCTCTTCTGGGCGTTCCGCATCGCTACCGCCGACCTGCTGGTGCAGATCACCTCCGGCATCCTGCCGGCCGAGAGCTTTCCCGGAAGCCGGCTCGTCGCCGGGGAAGGCACGCTCTCCTGCGTTATCCCGCGCCTGACGCTCACCGCCGGCACCTACGCCATGCGGGTCGTTCTCGCCGAGGCCGACGGGACGCTCCTCGCGATGTTCGGCTTCGAGGACGCGCCGCTCTACTTCCACGTCGCCTCCGGCGCGAGCGCGGTCGACAACATGCACGAGATGTCCGGCGACCTCGTCACCCTCGCGGTCGAGGGCGACGCCTGAGGGCCGTGCGGGACCGTCCTCTGCCTCGCAGCGTGATGGCCGCGGACCGGGCCCTGCGCGGGGCGAGGCTTCTCGCCGCCCTGAGCTTCGTGCTCGCCCTCGCGGCGCGCGCGGAGCGTCTGCCGGTGAAGCTCTACGACACCTCGGACGGACTCGCGGGCGACGCGGTGCAGAACCTCTTCCGCGACTCGCGCGGCTTCCTCTGGATCGCGACGAGCTCCGGCCTGTCACGCTTCGACGGTCAGATCTTCCGCAACTACGAGGGCGCGGAGGGTCTGCCGAGCC
>JAGPDF010000008.1:0-47510 GCA_018057705.1 Thermoanaerobaculia bacterium
GCCGGGGCCGGGGTCGTGGGGTTCCTCGGGGGGGGCGGGGAGTCCCCTGCGCTCGCGGGGGGGGCGGCCGTCGCCGCATTCGCGGCGGTCCCGGGCGCTTTCGCCCCGGACGCCTCTGAAGAACGCGTGGCCGCCGGTTCAGCGAAGTACTCGGCAGCTGCCGCCACGCCGCCGGGCCCGATCTGCAGGTCGACCGGGACGGAGGTTTCCACCGGCGCCAGGCACTGGCGGTCGTCGCAGGCCTGGTAACGCAGGTGCAGGACGAGCCGCACCGGGCCAGCGGCGGCGGACTGCGGCACCGTCAGCCGCGCCAGGACGCGCTCGCGCCCCTCGAGCACGTCGAGCTCCTCCTCGGCGAAAGCGAACCTGTACTTGCGTGGTGCTGGATAGTCGATCTCGACCTCGACGGCCGGCCAGCCCGCGGGCGTCTCGACCGAGAGCGTCGTCGGAATCAGGTAGTCGTAAGTCGGCACGTGGGCCTGGAGGTGCCAGCCAGCGGCGATCTCCAGACGGGCCGCCACCCGGATCGGCTCTCCCGGCAGATAGGCCGTGCGGTCCGCGGCGCCCGACAGGACGACTTTTTCGAGCCGGGCCGGGCCGCCGTCGGCGGAGAACTGGGCGTGGCCTGTGCCGGCGCCCACCATCGCCGCCAGGGCGAAGAGAGCGAGCGGCGCGAACCCGCCGAGGTGCCTCGCCGTGCGCTTCAGGAGCACAGCGCCGTCGAGTCGGACTTCAGGGCCGAGTAGGCGCGCCGCGCGTCGGGCAGATAGGGGCTGCGCGGATGGCCGCGCTCGAAGGTGGCGAGGGCGAAGGCGGCGCCGGCGCAGTCGCGCTCGCCACCGGCGATGAAGACCAGCAGCAGGTCGACGCGCTCGACGATCCCCTGGGCACCTTGGGTCTGCTCCGACTTCGGCTGCGCGGCGAGTGCGTTGCGCAGCTCCGAGGCGGTCTTCTTCGCCTCGGCGAAGCGGCCGTCCATGCGGTAAGCGTCGGCGAGCTGCAGGCGTGTCCAGGCGAGCTCGTCGCCGGTGAGCTTGCCGTCCCGCACCAGGCGTTCGAAGAGGACGGCGGACCGGCCGCCGTCGCCCCGCGCATGGAGCTCGCGGGCGCGGCTCCGCCAGAGGAGCGGATCCGAGCTCGCGAGAGCGACATCGTAGGCCGCCAGGAAGGCGTCGTAGGTGGCGAGCTCGCCGTCGAGGCGGGCGATGAGTCGGTCGGTCTCGAGAAAGCCTTCGATCTTGCCGAGCAGGCTCTGCTTCGGATCGAGCAGCAGCAGGGTCGGCAGCGACCCGGCACGGAAGCGCCGCTGGAGCTCGCTTCCGGCGGCGCCGTCTTCGACGTCGACCCGCAGCAGCACGAAACGTTCGGCGTAGGTCTGGAACCGGGGCTGGGTGAAGACCTCACGTTCCATTGTCTTGCACCAGCCGCACCAGTCGGCGTAGAGATCGACGAGCACGGGCCTGCCGCTCTTCCTCGCCTCAGCGAACGCCTTCTCGGTGCTGTCGTGCCAGACGGAAGCGGCGCGGGCGGGGCCCGGCGAGACCATCGCCGCGAGGCCGCAGAGGACCAGGGCAGGGGCTGCGAAGAGCTGTCTTTTCATCGGGTTGGATGGCCTCTGTCGCGGTCAAAATGGCCCGCTGGCGATGATAACATGCAAGCCATGGACCTATCGGCCCGCGTGCGACGGATCGGCGAGTCGGCGACCCTCAGAGTCACCCGGCGTGCCATGCAGATGAAGGCACAGGGAATCGACGTCGTGGACTTCGGCGCTGGCGAGCCCGACTTCGCCTCGCCGGCGGTCGCGGTCGAAGCGGCACGCCAGGCGCTCGCCGACGGCTTCACCAAGTACACCCAGAACCAGGGGATTCCGGCCCTGCGGCAGGCACTCGCGAAGCGCTACGCGGCACGCTACGGCGCCCCCTGGACGGCCGACCAGACCCTCATCACGGTGGGCGGCAAGGGGGCGCTCTTCGAGGTCGCGCTGGCGCTCTTCGAAGCGGGGCAGGAGGTCGTCCTCCATACGCCGGCCTGGGTCAGCATCCCGGAGCAGATCCGCTTCGCCGGCGCCGCGGTCGTCGAGGTCCCGACCTCGGGCGACGACGGCTTCGCCGTCGATCCCGAGGCGATGCTCGCGGCGATCACCCCGCGCACCCGCGCCGTCATCGTCAACTCACCGTGCAATCCGACTGGTGGCCGGATCTCGCCCGAGGCGCTCACCGCGATCATCGAGGGCTGCGCCGCGCGCGGCGTGCTGGTGATCTCCGACGAGACCTACGAGCGCTTCGTCTACGACGGTGCGGTGCCGTTTTCGGCCGCCGCGCTCGCTGAGCGCTTTCCCGAGACCGTCGTGGTCGTCGGTTCGTTCTCGAAGACCTATGCCATGACCGGCTGGCGGCTCGGCTACCTGATGGGACCGCGGGAGCTCGTCGACGCGGCGGCGACGATCCAGAGCCACGCGACCTCGAACGCGACCTCGTTTGCCATGGTCGGTGCCCTCGCGGCGCTCGAGCACGCCGAGCCCGAGGTCGAGAAAATGATCGTCGAGTACGAGGCGCGCCGCGACCTGCTCATTCCGCACTTGAACGCCCTGCCCGGCTTCCACTGCCTCCCTCCGGCCGGCGCCTTCTACGCCTTCCCGGACGTCTCTGCCTGTTTCCGCACCGACGACGGCGGCGAGCCCGAGGGCTCGACCCGGTTCGCCGAGCGCCTGCTCGAAGAGGCCCACGTCGCGGTCGTGGCGGGGGCTGCCTTCGGCGGCGACAACTACATCCGGATCTCGTTCGCCTGTTCGCGCGAGACCCTCAAGAAGGGTTTCGCACGGATCCAGGAGTTCCTCGCCCGGGGCTAGAGGACCGGCCCGGGCGGCGCGGGTGCCGCAGAGGTCAGCGTCACCTTCACAGACATGGAGAAATCGATGCCCACATACAGACTGTCCTTTTTCCGCGCGGCCGCTCTCGGCCTTCTGCTGGCCCTCGTCGCCGTCGCCTCTCCCGTCACCGCTGGCGCCGAGGCGCCGGCCAAACCGACCGTGGCCGAGGCCGAGCAGTTCATGGCCGAGGCGGAGGCCCGTCTGCTGAAGCTCTACATCGCGCGCGACCGCGCCCAGTGGGTCGCCGCGACCTACATCACCGGCGACACCGAGACGCTCGCCGCCCAGGCCAACGAGCTGGTGATCGCTGCGGCGATGGAGCTGGCGCAGAAGGCGACGCGCTTCGCCGGCGTCAAGCTGCCGGCCGAGCTCGAGCGCAAGATGGGACTGCTCAAGTCGAGCCAGGTGCTGCCGGCGCCTTCCGACGCCGCGAAGCGCGAGGAGCTCACCCAGCTCGCCGCCGAGCTCGAAGGGATGTACGGCCGCGGCAAGTACTGCCCGCCGGCGAAGCCCGGCGAGTGCATGGACATCGGCCAGCTCTCGACCGTCCTCACCACCAGCCGCGACCCGAAAGAGCTCGAGACGGCCTGGGCTGGCTGGCATTCGATATCCCGGCCGATGCGCGGCAAATATCAGCGCTTCGTCGAGCTCGCGAACGAGGGCGCCAAAGAGCTCGGCTACGCCAACCTCGGCGAGCTCTGGCGCTCGAAGTACGACATGCAGCCCGACGCCTTCGCGGCCGAACTCGACCGGCTCTGGGGTCAGGTCAAGCCGCTCTACGATTCGCTGCATTGCTACGTGCGCGCGCGCCTCACCGCGACCTACGGCAAAGAGGTCGTGCCGCCGGGAGCGCCGATTCCGGCGCATCTGCTCGGCAACATGTGGGCCCAGCAGTGGGGGGGGATCTACGACCTCGTGAAGCCGGCGAACGCCGTGCTGCCGGGTTTCGACCTCACCACGCAGCTCAAGGCGAAGGGCGTCGACGAGCTCGGGATGGTGCGCTATGGCGAGGGCTTCTTCAGCTCGCTCGGCTTCGAGAAGCTGCCGGCGACCTTCTGGGAGCGCTCGATGTTCACCAAGCCGCGCGACCGCGACGTCGTCTGCCACGCCTCCGCCTGGGACATCGACCAGAAGGACGACCTGCGCATCAAGATGTGCATCGAGATCAACGAAGAGGACTTCTCGACCATCCATCACGAGCTCGGGCACAACTACTACCAGCGGGCTTACAACGGGAAGTCGACCCTCTTCCTCGACAGCGCCAACGACGGCTTCCACGAGGCCCTGGGCGACACCGTGGCGCTGTCGGTGACGCCGGCCTACTTGAAGTCCCTGGGTCTCATCGACAAGGAACCGCCGGCAGAGGCCGACATCGCTCTCCTGCTGCAGACGGCACTCGACAAAGTGGCTTTCCTGCCGTTCGGACTGACCATCGACAAGTGGCGCTGGGAGGTCTTCTCGGGCAAGATCCCGCCGGCGCAGTACAACCAGGCCTGGTGGGAGCTCAAGCGCAAGTATCAGGGCGTCGCCCCTCCAGCGGCGCGCAGCGAGGCCGACTTCGATCCCGGCGCGAAGTTCCATGTCCCCGGCAACACGCCCTACATGCGCTACTTCCTCGCCGACGTCCTGCAGTTCCAGTTCCACCGCGCGCTCTGCGAGACCGCCGGGCAGAAGGGACCGCTCCATCGCTGCTCGATCTACGACAGCAAGGCGGCGGGCGAGAAGCTGGGCGCGATGATGGAGATGGGCTCCTCCAGGCCCTGGCCCGAAGCGATGGCGGCCCTCACCGGCGAGCGCGCCATGGACGCCTCGGCGATCCTCGACTACTTCGCTCCGCTCCAGACCTGGCTCACCGAGCAGAACAAGGGCCAGGTCTGCGGTTGGTGACGGCCGAACGGTGGTTGAAGTGATGCCTCCGCCTGCGGAGACGAAGCGGTGAGCGAGAGTCGCGCCACCGGCGGGGCGTTCCGGGTCGGCACGGCGCTGGGCATTCCGATCCGGATCCATTTCACCTTCCTGTTGATCCTGGTCTGGTTCGGAATGGCCTCGGCCGCCTCCGGAGAGGGCTTCTTCTCCGGAGTGGTCTTCATTCTGCTGCTCTTCGGGTGCGTCGTGCTGCACGAGTTGGGACACGCCGCGATGGCGCGCCGTTTCGGTGTCGAGACCCGCGAGATCGTGCTCTATCCGATCGGCGGCGTGGCCCGGCTCGACCGGATTCCGTCGGGCAAGGCCGAACTGTTGATCGCCCTCGCCGGGCCGCTGGTGAATCTGGTCCTGGCGGGGATGCTCGTCGCCTGGCTGGTGGTGCAGCAGGTGCAGGTGTCGTTCTCCCCGGAGGACCTGCTGGCGGGTGGCGCGCCGGTCGTCTGGCAGCTCCTGACTGCGAACCTGACCCTCTTCTTCTTCAACCTGGTGCCGGCCTTCCCGATGGACGGCGGTCGGATCCTGCGGGCGATCCTGTCGATGTACGCCGGGCAGGAGAGAGCGACCCGCATCGCGGCCCGGGTGGGACAGGGCTTCGCTCTGCTGTTCGCGCTCTGGGCGATCGTGCCGCCGTTGAAGCCGGTCTTCCTGCTGATCGCCTTCTTCGTCTTCGTCGGCGCCGGGCAGGAGGCCGCCTACGAGCGCAGCCGGTCGGCGGTGGCGGGGCTCACCGCCCGCAACGCGATGATCACGCGCTACGAGACGATCGCGCCGCAGGAGTCTCTGGGTCGCGCAGCCGAGATGCTGCTTTCCTCCCACCAGCAGGACTTTCCGGTGGTCGATGCCTGGGGGAGAGTGGCGGGGCTCCTGCCGCGCGGCGCGTTGCTCGCGGCGCTCGCGACCCCCGGCGGCCGCGAACGCGCGGTGCTCGAAGTGATGGACCGCGAGCCCCAGACTGTTTCGGTCGACATGCCGCTCGAAGCGGTGCTGCGACATCTGCAGAGCCGCCCGCTGCAGCCGATCCTGGTCATCGGCCAGGAGGCCGGCGCCACGGGCCTCGTCGGCATGATCACCCTCGACAACCTCGGCGAGCTGATCCAGATCTCCCAGACCATGAAGCAGGCCTGACCCGACCCTCCCGAAAAACAGGGACAGGCACGGTTTTCGGAAAAGAGGGACAGGCACGGATTTCGAAACCCGTGCCTGTCCCTCTTTTTCTTCTTCTTTCTGCCAGATTGCGGCGGCCAGTTCCGTCCTTACCTGGTAATGCCACGAACAGCGCGAATCGTCGTCCCCGGCCTACCTCACCATGTTACCCATCGCGGCAACCGCAGGGGAGAGATCTTCTTCTCAGATGCGGATCGCGATGACTATCTCCGTCGTCTGGCCCGCGCCGGCCAGCGGCACGGGCTGGAGCTCTGGACCTACTGCCTCATGACCAATCACGTGCATCTCGTGGTGTGCCCGCACGGGCACGAATCCCTGGCGCGCACAATTAGGGAGGTCCATGGGAACTACGCCCGTGTCCTTCACCGCGCGAACGGCTGGGAGGGTCACCTCTGGGCCAACCGCTACTACTCTTCGCCGCTCGACTTGGCTCACCTCTGGGCCGCCGTGCGCTATGTCGAGCGCAATCCGGTCCGCGCTGGCCTGGTCGAGACTGCGGAGCGCTATCCCTGGTCAAGCGCCGCTGCGCACTGCGGTCTGGCCCCCGATGGTCCGCTCTCTCCCCAGCGGCCTTTTCCGGGAACCATCTCCAACTGGCAGTCTTGGCTCTCCGGCGATTGTGACGAGTCCGTAGACCGCTCGATCCGCTCGTGCACCGCCACGGGTCGGCCTACAGGGAGTCCCGAGTTCGTCGCTGAACTCGAGCAGATTCTCGGCCGCGATCTCAGTACTCGACCGCAAGGACGGCCGCGGAAGAGAGCCAGAAGCGATTGAAAGCAGCTGTTGACGGGGCTGGGGGCAACGCTTCGGAAGTCGTCCCCGTCCCCCTCCCGGAAACTCGTATGGAAACCCGTGCCTGTCCCTGTTTATCGAAACGCGTGCCTGTCCCTGTTTTTTGGTCCGGCGCTTCTGGATGGTGGACGCGGAAAGCCGACAGAGGCGGGGTCAGGCGTCGAGGGAAGGGCTCTCCTGAGGGCCGATCTCGGCGCGGAGCCAGGCGCGGGCGGCGAGCCAGTCGCGTTGCACGGTTTTGGTGGAGAGCGCGAGGGCTGCGGCGGTCTCTTCGAGCGACAGCCCGGCGAAGAAGCGGAGCTCGACGACCTGGTGGGCTCGCGGGCTCGCGGACCGGAGCGTTTCCAGCGCGGCGTCGAGCGCCACCAGTTCGGCGTCGGCCTCGGGCGCGGCAATACTCATGGAGAGCTCGTCCAGGGGCTCGACCGGCGCGCCGCCGCCGCGCTTCTCGGCGAGGCGCCGGCGCGCGGCGTCGACCAGCAGGCGCCGCATCGTCACTGCCGCGACTCCGAGAAAGGCTGCCCGGTCGCCGGGCGCGAGGCGGCGCGCTTCGAGCAGGCGCAGATAGGTCTCGTTGACGAGCGCAGTGGTCGAGAGGGTGTGGCCCGGGCGCTCGCCGCGCAGCAGGCGGCGCGCCACCCCGCGCAGCTCGTCGTAGAGCAGCGGCACCAGCTGGTCGAGCGCCGCTTCGTCCCCCTCGCCGAGGCGGCGCAGCCAGAGCGTGACCGCGCCGCTCATCGCGCCTCCGCGACTGCGGGCTTCGCTGGCGCTGACGCCCGCTTGCCGAGCCGGTCGAGACAGTCGTCGAGTGCCGTCTGCGCCTCGGCAGCCTCCTTCGCCCCTGCGGCTCCGGTGGCGCGGAACGCGGCGAGCGCCCAGCGCAGCTCGACTGCGGCGTCGGCCGGGCGTTCGGCGGCGAGCAGGAGCTTGCCGAGCTCGAGCCGGTCGGTCGCGAGGTAAGGGTGACCGGGGGGCAGCCGGCGCTCGTCGATCGCCAGGGAGGCGCGCAGGGCCTCCTCGGCGCCGCGCAGGTCGCCGCTGTCTTCGAGCGCCTTGGAGAGGCCATAGAGACCGGTGGCGACGCGCGGATGATCGGCGCCGAGGCTGGCCGTCCAGGCGCGGATCGCCTCCCGGAAGAGCGGGATCGCCTCGCTCTCGCGGCCGAGGTCGTCGAGCAGGTTGGCGAGATTGTTCTCGGAGTTGGCGACCGTCGGGTGGTCTTTCCCCAGCCGTCGCCGGCGCCCCTCGAGGACCTCCTGGAGATGGACCTCGGCCTCGGCGAGGTCTTCGGGTCGACCGCGCTTCATCAGAAACACTGCGAAGTTGTTGCGACTCTGGAGGGTTTCGAGATGGTCTTCGCCGAAGAGCTGACGTCGCAGTGCCAGGCCGCGGCGCTCCAGCTTTTCGGTCTCTCCGGCCTGGGCCGGATCGTCGCGCTCGACGAGCACGATCGCGAGGTTGTTGACGCTCTCGGCAACGTCGGCGTGAAGCTCCGGATAAAGCGCTTCGCGTAGCGCCAGCGCTTCGCGGAAGAGGGCTTCGGCTGCAGCGAGCTCTCCCTGATCCTGGAGTACCGTGGCGAGAGTGTTGGCGCTCTCGGCGACATCGGCGCGCCGGTCGCCGGGCAGCGCCCGCCGGAGATCCAGGGACTCCTCCGCCAGCGCGCGTGCGCGGTCGAGCCGGCCGAGGTTGCCGTGCAGTCGGGCGAGCCGCGAGAGCAGCGCTGCCTTGAGCTCCGTCCGGTCGACGAGCTCGCGGCGCACGGAGGCTTCGCTCCGATCGAGAAATTCTCCCAGGGTCGTGGTGTCGCGCAGAGCCCCGTCGTCGGCGTAGGGGTCGGCGCCGAAGAGGTCGATCAGGAAGGTCGAGAGCTCGCGCGCCTTGTCGCGCTCGGCGCGCGCCGTGTCGCGTTCGCGCGCGACCAGCGCCGATTGCCGCACGGCGAAGAGGGCAAAGACGGCGAGCAGGAGACCGATCGCCGCTCCGGCGCCGACGGCGACGCGATGCCGGCCGGCGAACTTGCGCAGCCGGTAGGCGGCGCTCTCGGGCCGGGCACGGATCGGCCGTCCAGCGCGAAAGAGCGCGACATCCTCGGCGAGGCGCTCCACGGAGGCGTAGCGGCGCTCGGGCTCCTTGCGCAGTGCTGTGGAGACGATGGTGTCGAGGTCGCCGCGCAACGCGCGGGCGAGGGCGCCGGGGCTCGAATGCCGGGCGGCAGCGGCCGACGCGTCGCCTTCAGCCGCGACCGTCTCGCTCGGCCGGCGGGGTTCGATGGTCCGGACGGCGCGCTCGAGCCCGGTCAGCGAACCTTCGTGCTCGTGGAATGGCCGACTGCCGGTCAGCAGCTCGAAGAGCAGCAGGCCGAGCGCGTAGACATCGGTCGCTGTCGTGACCGGCTCGCCGGCGAGCTGCTCGGGGCTGGCGTACTCGGGCGTCGCGAGGAGCTGTGCCGTGCGGGTCTCTCCGGCTCCGCCGAGGCCGGCCGCTTCGGGGTCGAGGAGCTTGGCGATTCCGAAGTCGAGCAGCCGTACCTCGCCGCTTTCGGTCAGCAGGATGTTGGACGGCTTCAGATCGCGATGGACGACGAGGTGGACATGGGCGTAGTGCACCGCCTCGCAGACCTGCTCGAACAGGCCCAGGCGCTGGTCGAGACCGAGTCGCCTCTCGTCGGCGGCGACGGTGAGCGGTCGGCCGTCGACATATTCGAGGGCAAGGTAGGGGATGCCGGCCTCGTCGATGCCGCCGTCGAAGAGCTGGGCGATGCCGCGGTGGGAGAGGCGGGCGAGAGCTTCGCGCTCGATCCCGAAGCGGCGCCGGAGCTCGCTGCCCTCGAGCCCCCGACGAATCCGTTTCAGCGCGACCTGGCGGCGAAAGCCGGGCTCGTCGCGCTCGGCGAGCCAGACCTCGCCCATGCCGCCCTCGCCGAGCAGACGCCCGAGGCGGTAGGGCCCGATCCACCGCGGCACGGGTGCGGGGTCGCCGGCGACCCGCTCCTCGAGCGCCAGCGGCCGGCCCGCGTGGTGCGCCTGAAGCATGCGTTCGAGCTCGCGCAGGAGATCTGCGCCGAGCTCGCGGGCGAGCACCGGGTCCGCAAGGCGCGCCCGCTGGTCGGCGTCGTTGGCCTCGACCAGGTCGCCGAAGAGCTCGGAGAGGCGCGCCCACTGCTCGGTGTTCATGAGCGGCGGAGTCTAGCAAGGCCACGCTGCGGCGGGCCTGCTCCGCTTACATCTGGACGGGTTCGATGAGGTCCGGTCCTTCGTTGGCCGGGCTGTTGACGCGCCTGCTGACCGGGAGAGCCTCCATCTGTGCCGCCGGGTAGGAAATCAAGAGCTCGGTAAAGGGAGTGCCCGGCGGGGCGTCGTCGAGCCAGCGCCTCCAGGTGGTCGCCGGGAGAATCACCGGCATACGGTCGTGGACGGTGGCGGTGAGCTCGTTCGGGGTCGTGGTGAGAATGGCGCAGGTTTCCAGGGTCGCGCCGCCCTCCGGATTCTTCCACTGCGACCAGAGTCCGGCGAAGGCAAACGTCTGCGCACCTTTCATGCGCAGCAACCAGGGCTGTTTCCCTTTGCCGAGCTTCTGCCATTCGTAGAAACCGTCGGCCGGGATGAGACATCGGCGGCGCTTCATGGCGTCGCGGAAGGAGGGCTTTTCGGCGGCGGTTTCGGCGCGGGCATTGATGAGCTGGTTGCCGATCTTGGGGTCTTTGGCCCAATGAGGGACAAGACCCCACTGCACGAGCGCGAGCTCCCGCGCCCCGCCGGCCGGCTGGCGGACGATCGGCACCGCCTGCGTCGGCGAGATGTTGTAGCGCGGCACGATGGCTTCGAGGAGTTCCTCCGGCGGTGGGGTGGTCTCGAAGACCTGCGCCAGCACCTCGCCGGGGGTGGTCAGGACGTAGCGGCCGCACATCCGCCAGACGATATGAGAAAAGAGGGACAGGCACGAGTTTTGGAAAAGAGGGACAGGCACGAGTTTTCGCGAAGGGCGCGAGAACCCGTGCCTGTCCCTCTTTTCGTGTCCCTCTTTTCGAGGGGGATGTGGCACAGGCGGGCGTGTTTCAGCGTTCTTCCTGGTGTGCAGGAGTCCATTGGCCGGCCTCCCTCCGGATCCGAGAATCCTGCTTCGATCTGTACCCTCTGGAGGACGCTTCAATGCGCAAGTCGATCTTCGCCCTGCTCTTCCTCTGCGGCAGCATCGTGGAGGCGCAGCGCCTCCATCCGATCCTCTTCGTCACCCAGACGCCGATTCCGTACGACTTCACGGCCATCGGCTCGGTCTTCGGCAACCATCGCGCCGACCTGCAGAGTACCGGGCGCGGCGGCGACCTCTATGTGCTCTACCCGAACGGCACGCTGAAGAACCTCACCCAGCTCGGCGGCTACGGCGTGGCGAGCGGATTCCAGGGGGCGACCTCGATCGCGGTGCGCGAACCGGCGGTGCACTGGAACGGCACCAAGGCGGTCTTTTCGATGGTCATCGGCGCGCCGATCCAGCAGTACGCCTGGGGGACCTATTACTGGCAGCTCTACGAGGTGACCGGGCTCGGGACCGGAGATCCGGTGACGATCACCAAAGTGCCGAACCAGCCGCTTCTCGCCAACAACGTCAGCCCGGTCTACGCGCCGGACGGGCGGATCCTGTTCACCTCGGACCGGCCGCGCGACGGCCGCGCCCACCTCTACCCGCAGCTCGACGAGTACGAGGAGGCGCCGGTCGTCACGGGACTCTGGAGCCTCGACGCGGCGACCGGCGACCTGAAGCTCCTCGATCACGCGCCTTCCGGGGACTTCAAGCCGACGGTCGACAGCTTCGGCCGCGTCGTCTTCACTCGCTGGGACCACCTGCAGCGCGACCAGCAGGCCGACAGCGACTACTACGATGTCGTCGCCGGCAATCCGCCGACCTACGGCACGTTCAACTGGTCGAGCGAACGTTCCGACGCGGTCGCGCTCGCCACCCGGGACGAGCAGTTCCCGGAGCCCCGCGCCGGCCGCGTCGACCTGCTGCAGCCGCATGAGGAAGGGCACAGCTTCAACCACTTCTTCCCCTGGATGGTGAATCCGGACGGGACCGGCCTCGAGACGCTGAACCACATCGGCCGCCACGAGCTGCATACCTACTTCAACCGGTCCTTCAACAACGACGGCAATCTCGACGAGTTCATCTGCGGCGACAACGCCTGCGATCGCTTCAACGACCGCGAGATCTTCAACATGCTAGAGATCCGCGAGAGCGCGATGGTTCCCGGGCTCTACTACGCGATCGATGCGCCCGAGTTCTACACCCACGCCGCCGGCATGCTCTTCTCCCTGAACGGCGCACCGACCGACCATGCGAGCGAGATGGGAGTGACCTGGATCTCCCACCCCGACACCGCGGGCTTCACCGCGAGCCCCGGACCCTGCCATTCGGGGTTCTACCGCAACCCGCTGCCGCTCACGACGACGACGGGCCCGGGGACGCTGATCGCCGTGCACGCCGGGGAACGAAGCGCCGGCGTGCCCGAGACCCGGCAGGCCGCGAACGACGGTTCGACTGCCGCTCCGGTGGCGCGCTACAAGTTCCGGCTGCGCAATCTGGTGGCGGCGACGGCGCCCTGCGCCGGCTACCAGAAGTACGGAGCAACCCTCACGCCGGGGATCACCAAGACGCTCTGGTACTGGGACCCCGATACGATGGTCACCTACACCAACGTCACCCTGTGGGAGCTCGACCCGGTCGAGGTGCGGCCGCGCACGCCGCCCATCCCGGCAGTGCCGCCGCTCGAGACGCCGGAAGCGTCGGTGTTCAGCGACGAGCAGGTCGATGTCGCCGACTTCCGCGAGTTCCTCGAGAGTCGCGACCTCGCCCTGATCGTGAGCCGCGACGTCACGACTCGCGACCGCGCCGATCGCCAGCAGCCGTTCAACCTCCGCGTGCCCGGTGGCACCGCCCAGACGACCGGCGCCGGTGGAGCGATCTATGACGTGACGCACATGCAGCTGTTCCAGGCCGACCTGATCCGGGGCACGGGTGGCACGGCGAGTCCGCGTCCCGGGCGCCGGGTCCTGGCGCAGCGCATGCACGACCCGCGGGCGTTGAATCCCCCCCTGCCGCAGGGAGCGCCGGCCGCGAGCGTCGAGCTCGGCGACGATGGCTCCATGGCGGCGCTCGTGCCGGCCGAGCGCGCCCTCACCTGGCATCTGACCAACGGCACGGGATCGCCCGTGGTGCGCGAGCGCTACTGGCTGACCTTCCAGCCGGGTGAAATCCGTGTCTGCACCTCCTGCCACGGCCTCAACACGCTCGATCAGAGCGACCCGGGGAGCGCCGCGCCGCAGAACCCGCCGGAGGCACTGCGGACCCTGCTGCAGTGGTGGAAGGGCCTGATCTTTGCCGCCCACTTCGAGGACGGCAACACCTCGGAGTGGTCGAGCGCCGCGCCGTAACTCGCGCTCAGCGCTCCGGGTGGTACCAGTACTCGCGCGCGAAATCGGCCACCGAGCCGGGATCGCGCAACAGCCTCCAGCCCACCGCCGGCATGCGGGTGAAGAAGTGCCAGTCGCCCCAGCGGTCGAACTTGCGCGTCGACACGATGGTGCGCGCACCCCAGGGGCGGGCGAGCCGCCGGCCGGTCGACTTGCCGTGGCGGCGCAGCGCGAGGAGAAAGGCGACGTCCTCAGCGTAGAGCAGGCTCTCGTCGTAGCCGCCGATGGCTTCGAAATCGGCGCGCCGGGTGTAGACGACCCCGACGTCGAAACCGGTCGCGAGGGCGAGCGGTGCAAACAGCACGAAGGTCGCGACCAGACCGGGCGACCAGCGCTCGAAGTGGCCGCCGGTCGCCCCGGCGACGATGCGGCCCGAGGCCACCGCGGCGTCGAGAGCGAGAAAGGTCCGCGGGTGGATCCGTCCATCGGCATCGGTGAAGGCGACGATCTCGCCGCGCGCCGCGGCGGCCCCGCCGTTCCGGGCGGCGGCGATCGACCGCTTCTCGACCCGGGCGACCCGGCAGCCGCGCTGCAGTGCGATCTCCGCCGTCTCGTCGGTCGACGCGTTGTCGGCGACGATGACCTCGACCGTTCCGCCGTACGCCGCCCGCGCGGTATCGACGCTGTCGAGCAGTCGGGGGAGGAGTTCCGCCTCGTTGTAGGCCGGAATGATCAGGCTGATGCGCGGTGTTTCCACCTCGAGGGGCTGCACGGCATCAGTGTAGCGCTGTGGCGAGCTCCCCCGGGACGCCGGTGGCGGGGCACTCCGGCACTCGGGAATCCAGGGCGGGCTCCTATTTGAAGCGTGGTCGCCCACCCTGGATTCCCGAGCGCCGGCGCGCCCTTGGCAACGTCAGAGTGGGCTAAATTGGGGACAGTCCCCAATTCTTTTCAGGTGGGAGGGGAGGGGTAGAATCCCCGCCATGAAACCGCCGTCGATCGTTCGCTTGACGCCCGGGAAACGGGTCCTCTTCCTGACCAAGGATGCCGAGCTCATCCGCCGCCAGTTGCGCGGCGAGCTCGACCTGCAGATGTCCGATGTCGACCCGGCCGACCTGCTCGATGACATCAATACCGACGTCATGACCCCCGCCTGGGTCTGTTTCAACTGGCAGCCGGAGGAGATCGCCCGCGAGGCCTACGCCGGCCTGATCGTCGACGGCCAGCGGCTCTTCGAGCGCGACGCCCTCGCCAACGGCAATTTCGAGGTCATCGTCTCCGGGCTGCGCAAGGGCACCGGGAGCTCGCGCGAGACCGCCGCCCAGTGCGAGAAGTACGCCGGGATCAAGATCGCGATCGCCGCCTCCTTTGCTCCGATCCACGCCCGCAACAACCTCAACCTCGGCACGCTCATGGGCGGCTACGACGTGCTCGCCCGCCTGCAGAGCGGCGAAGGTGTGCCGCTCGCCGAGTTCACCGAGGGCTACGATCCGATCACCCGGCAGATCATCGAGTGGGGAGGCCTGTTCCCCTACTCGAAGGCGCTCGCCGAGGGGGCCGTCGAGCCTCCGTCCGTCGCCACGCCGCGCCGGCCGATGACCATGGCCGAGAAGATCCTGGCGCGCCATGTCGTCGGCACGCAGAAGGGCGCCGAGGTCTACGTGCAACCGGGTGACGCCGTGGTGGTCTCGGTGGACGGCGGCTACACGCACGAGTTCACCACCGCGCAGGTGCACGCTTTCCTGGTCGAGGAGTACGGCGAGGACTACCGGATTCAGGACCCCGAGCGCTTCGCGGTCTTCGAGGATCATCTGATCTACGCCGACGAGGTCGCGCGCATGCGCCCCTTCCTGTCCAAGATCGAGATCCTGCGCGAGATGCAGCGCGAGTTCCAGCGCCATACCGGCGTGCGCGACTTCTCGTCCACCGACGGCGTCTCGCCCGGCATCTGTCACGAGCTCGCCCGCACGCACATGGTCGAGCCCGGGGACTTCATCCAGGCGACCGACTCGCACACCTGCATGGGCGGGGCGAACAACGCTCTCACCTGGGGCGTCGGCGCGACCGAGTACGCGGCTCTCATTCACTCTGGCTTCACCCAGGTTGAGGTGCCGGAGTCGATCCGCTTCGAGCTCATCGGGAAGCTCGCGCCGAACGTCACGGCCAAGGACCTCATGCTCCACATCCTGCTCGCCTATGCGCGGCCGCAGGCGACCCTCAACCGGGTCATGGAGTTCACCGGCCCGGGCGTCTCCACCCTGTCGATGGACGAGCGCGCGACGCTCGCCAACATGGCGACCGAATGCACCGCGAGGAGCGGCATCGTCTCGGCCGACGCCGAGACCTATCGCTGGCTCGCCCTCTGGCGCCCGGGAGTCGACAAAGACCGCTTGCGCGAGCGCACCGTCGAGCCCGACGCCGACGCGGTCTACGCCGGCGGCACTCACGTCATCGATCTCGCGGCGCTCGCGCCGATGGTGGCCGACCCGGGCGATCCCGACCGCGGCATCGCCTCGGACCCGACCAATGGGGCGAAGGTCGAAGAGATCGGCGAGGTCCGCATCGACATCGCCTACGGTGGCAGCTGCACCGCAGGCAAGATCGACGATCTCGTCTTCTACCACCGGGTGGTGAAGGAGGCGGTCGACGCCGGCCGCAGGGTCGCCCCCGGAGTCGACTTCATCATCCAGTGCGGCTCGCTCGAGGTCGAGAGCTACGCCCGCGAGCACGGCTTCCTCGACGACTTCGCGAAGGCCGGCGTGCGCCTCATCCGCCCCGGCTGCGGCGCCTGCATCGGCTGCGGCCCGGGCGTCTCGGAGACCACAGAGCAGGTCACCGTCTCGGCGATCAACCGCAACTACAAGGGCAGGAGCGGCCCCGGCAAGCTCTGGCTCGCGAGCCCCCTCACCGTCGCCGCCTCCGCCTTCACCGGCACCATCACCGCCTACACGCCCGGGATGTTCGCCCCCGTAACGGCCGCCCGTTAGCTCCCGTCCTGTGAACTGATTCGCGCCTGGACGCAGGCCGGTTCGCTAGGATGACTTCAGGAGATTCCCCAATGACTCGAGCTCCCTACGCCGCGCTGCGGTCGCTGTCGATCTGGACCTGTCTCGGCACCGTGTGCGCCTTCTCGGTGGCGCCTTCCGCACTGTTCGGCGCCACCGAGTGCTACACGGGGTCCTGCACGGCGACCTGCACTCCCGACGCGCCCGCCGCGGTGTCGACCCTCGTCTCCGGTTTCCCCGGGGTGAACGATACGCCGATCGCCTTCGTCGATCCGGCGGACAATCTGCGGCACCGCTTCGTCGCGACGCAGGAGGGCGTGATCTTCGTCTGGTCGGGCGAGACGCAGGCGCTGCTGCCTGTGCCCTTCCTCGACCTCACTTCCACGGGTCTCAACAAGGTCCTGTACGGCGGTGAGCGGGGGCTCCTCGCGATGGCCGTGGAGCCCGACTACCGGACGACCGGCCGCTTCTACGTCTATTACACGCGGGTCTCGGACGGCGACATCGTGGTCGAGCGCTATCAGCGATCGACCGGCAATCCGGATGTCGCCGATCCCGCTTCCGGGACCGTCATCTTCCGCATCGACCATCCGGCGACCAACCACAACGGCGGCCAACTGGCGTTCGGTCCGGAAGGCTACCTGTACATCTCGACGGGCGATGGCGGACCGCAGTGCGACAACGGCGCGGGAGTCTCGGGAGACGGCCAGAGCCCGGGCACCCTGCTGGGAAAGATCCTGCGCATCGACGTGCGCGGGGTGGATCCGACTCCCGCCGCCAATGAGTGCAGCCTCGACGCCTCCAACTACACTGTCCCCTCCGACAACCCTTACGTCGGCCAGGCGAGCGCGTGCAACGAGGTCTGGGCGCTGGGCATGCGCAACCCCTTCCGCTTCACCTTCGATCGGGACACCGGCGACCTCTACCTGGGCGACGTTGGACAGAACGAGTGGGAGGAGATCAACCTCATCCGCGCTTCGACCCCGGCACCGGCGAACCTGGGCTGGGTCTGCCGCGAGGGCTGCCAGTCCTCGTTCGCCTCGTCGGGCTGCTCGAACACGGGCTGTCCGGCGGATAGCGGCAGCACCTGCGAGTTCCCGCGCGCCAGCGGATTCTGGGATCCGATTCTCTGCCACCAGAACGCCCCTTGGGTCTCGATCATGGGCGGCTACCGCTATCGCGGCCAGCAGGTACCGGTCAATGCGGGCCGGTATTTCTACGGCGACGCCGCTTGCGGACAGGTCTGGGCGACCAACGACTTCGACGAAACGAATCCGGCAGCCATCTCCTCCTCTTGTTGGTTGAGCGGGTCGTCGAACTTCGGCTTTGGCGAAGACCATCTGGGCGAGCTCTACATCGTGCGCGGCGCCGCCCACGTCGTCAGCTGCATTCACAACGGGCAGGGCTGCTACTGGGCGCGGTGGGGCGGTCTCTTCGAGGACGGTTTCGAGACCGAAGCCACCTCCCGCTGGAGCTCGAGCGTCCCCTGATGTCGGCGCGCCGGATCGGCGGCGGGTGGCTGGCGGCGGCGCTGCTCGCCCCGGCCGTGGGGGTCGCTGGCGTCGTTCCTGTCGCGACGCCGGTGCAGCTCATCGCCGCGATCGACAGTGCGGCGCCCGGCGACGTCATCACGCTCGCGGCTGGCAAGTACGACATCTCCCAGAACCTCCTCTGCGATGTCCCCGGAACGGCGAGCGCGCCGATCGTCGTGCGCTCCGCGGTGCCGCTCGGGGCGCTGATCCGTTTCGACGCTGTGGAGGGCTTCAAGGTTTCGGCGCGCCATTGGGTTTTCGAGGATCTGGACATTCAGGGCGTCTGCGCCGATCACTCCGACTGCGAGCATGCCTTTCACGTCTTCGGCGACGCCGACTTCCTGCGGATCCGCCGGTCGCGCCTGCGCGATTTCAATGCCCAGATCAAGAGCAACCGGGATCCGGATGTCCTCGTGTTTCCCGACGACGTGGTGATCGAAGGCAACGAATTCTCCGACAGCGCGCCACGCCAGACCGGGAATCCGGTCACCAAGATCGACGTCGTCGGCGGGCGACGCTGGATCGTGCGGGCCAACGTCATCCACGACTTCGAGAAGGCCCTGGGCGACCACATCTCGTACGCCGCGTTCCTGAAGGGAAACTCGCGCGACGGGCTCTTCGAGCGCAACCTCGTGATCTGCGAGCACGACCACGCCGGCGGCGTCCGCCTGGGTCTTTCGCTCGGCGGCGGCGGGAGCGGCCCGGACTCGATCTGCGAGGACAGCACCTGCACGCCGGAGCATCAGGACGGCACGCTGCGCAATAACCTGATCGTCAACTGCCCGGCCGATGTCGGGATCTACCTCAACGAGGCGCTCGATACCCGGATCTACGACAACACGCTGATCGCGACGACGGGCATCGACGTGCGCTTCACGGCTTCGACCGCGGATATCCGCAACAACCTCGTCTCGGGGCAGATCCGCAACCGCGACGGCGGCACCTCGACGCAGAGCGCCAACCTCACCGGTATCACGACGCCGCAATATGAGCAGTGGTTCGCCGACCCTCTCGCCGCCGACCTCACCCTGCTCGACGGCACCGCCTTCGTCGACCTCGCCGAGCCGCTCATCGCAGTGCCCGACGACTACTGCGGAAGATCCCGAGGAGCTACGCCTGACCGAGGCGCCGTCGAATACGGTGGGACGATCTGCGACACGACCCAAGCCGGCGGGGGAAGCGACCTGTTCCGCGACGGCTTCGCCACGGGCGGCACCGGCCAATGGTCCGGAGTCGCCCCGTAGTGCACGCCCGCCGATGCCGTAAGTAGGATGCGGTAAGCGAAGCGCACCGCATCGGTCGCGTGACGGAGGAGTCCATCCGGAACGCGACCGATGCGTTTCGCTGCGCTCAACGCATCCTACATTTTGATCTCTTGGCGACGGCGGTGCTTCGGGCGCTTACCGCCGCCAGCGGGCCGAGATGGAAAAGACCTGGGCACGGGCGCTGTACGTGCCAGGGTCGGGAACGGGGTAGTTGTAGATGTTGGCATCGCGGTCGTCAGACTGATGGAACGAGTAGCCGACGTCGAACGAGAGTCCGGGGAGATTGCAGGAAGCGCCGAAGGCCACGACGGTCGTGTCGCCCTGGGAGTAGCCGGGCTCGAGTGTTTCCTCGGGCACCGGGCTCGGCTCGAAGGCGAGGCCGCCACCCAGCGCCCACATCGGCGAGAGCTTCCATTCGGCGCCGAGCCGCAGGCTGAGCACGTCCTTCCAGTCGCGGTCGCGTTGGATCGCTGCTGGGCAGCAGGGGGAGAACGGAAGATCGCCTGCCGTATCGATCGAGGTGCGGTCGAGCGCCGACCAACCGCTCCAGACGACGTCTCCCTCGAGCTTCAGGCTCTCCGTGATTCCCCACCAGACGCCGATCGATGCCGTGGGCGGGAGCTCGAAGTTCATGTTTACCGCGGAGGAGGCGAACCGGCGGTTGAAAGCGGCCTCGACCGCGGGGTCGCTGATCGGTTCGCGCGGGAAGGTGTCCATGTCGCCGCCGCCGTCGAGCGAGACTCCGGTGCCGAACACCGCTCCCCAACCCCAATTCGAGGCGCTGTACTGGACGCCGAGGTCGAAGCCGATTCCGTCGACCTGAGATGCCGCCTGCGTTTCCGCTTCCACGAAGTGCAGGTCCTCGAATCCGAAGATCTCGAGCGTGGCGAAGGAGGTCTCATAGCCGCCGCGCACGTAGCGCAGCGAGCCGCCGAGGCTCCAGCGTTCGTCGATCGCCCAGGCGAGCGTCGGGCGGAGCTCGAAGAGGGTGGTCTCCTGCCGGATCGTCTGGAAGCGCCCGGGGAAGAGCGCCGTGTCCCAGTTGGTGATCGTCCAGAACGGCGCGTCGAGGCTGAATCCGAAGGTGAGCGGAACGCCGAGCGCTTCGGGTTTCCAGGTGGCGTAGAGAGCCGGAGGAAACTGGATGACGTGGTGGGCCAGGTCGCTCTGGCCCGCGGTGTCGAGCTGGTCCTTCGGCGCCTGAAAGTCGAGGCCGGCCTGAAACTGCAGGCCCTCGAGTCGTGCGACGCCGGCGGGGTTGTAGCGCACCGCCGAGGGGTCGTCGGCGCGCGCGACGAAGGCGCCGACCTGGGCGGCGCCGCGACCGCCGTGCTGGAAGAGACCGAAACCGGCGGCGGCGAGCGGAGCCGAGAGCGGCACGAGAACGAAGAGGAGAAGGAGGGCGCGTCGTTTCATGGTCTTCGCAGTCTATCTCCTCGCACCTGCGCGCTAAGATACAGGGATGTTCGCGAACCTCACGCCGCTCCAGTCGGCCGCCGAGAACGCCGAGCGCCTGAAGGACGGCCTGCGCGAGACTCCACACAACCTGAAGGAGGTCCTCGAGTCGCTGGTCGACCGGTTCTTCGTGCATCTTCCCGGCCTCCTGACCGGGCTCGTGATCCTCGTCCTGTTCTGGGGGTTGGCGCGCCTCGCCTCCCGCCTCGTCCGGAAGCTGGCGGAACGGGCGCGCTCGGACGAGGCGCTGCGCGACATTCTGGTGTCACTGACCCGGTTCGCAGTGCTGGCAGTCGGCGTCCTCATGGCGCTCGACCAGATGGGGCTCGAGGTGAGCTCGCTCCTCGCGGGCGTCGGTATCGCGGGCTTGGCCGTCGGTCTCGCCGCGCAGGAGACGATGGCGAACATCTTCGCCGGCTTCTCCATCCTCTGGGACCATCCCTACCGCGTCGGCGACATCGTGACCATGGCGGGGAACCAGGGCCAGGTGAGTGAGATCGGCCTGCGTTCGACCCGCATCCGGACCTTCGACCAGCGCGAGGTCATCCTGCCCAACAAGGAGATCATCCACCAGCCGATCGTCAACCATTCGCGCTCGCCGGCGATGCGCATCGACGCGCCGGTCCTGGTCGCCTATGGCATCCCGGTCGACCGGGTGCGCGAGGTTCTCCTCGCGGCGGCGCGCCGGGATCTACCGGTCCTCGACAGTCCGGAGCCGCAGGTGGTCGTGACGGCGCTCGGCGAGTCCGGGGTCGCGGTCGAGCTGCGGGTCTGGGTCGCCGACCCGCTCTCTCCGGGAAGCTCACGCTTCCTGCTGCTCGAGGTCGCCAAGCGCGCTTTGGATGAGGCCGGCATCGAGATCCCGTTCCCGCAGCGCGTGATGCGCATCCTCGGTGGCGACGACACCGCGCGCCTGCGCAGCGGTTCGGCCGCATCTCCGGATGCCCTCTCTCCCGCCGCTCCCGCCCCTCCCGAATCCTCCAGTTCCTGAGGGCCGAGCGTTGATCGGTCGCCGCGGTCGCTGCTAAGCTGCACTCTCTTCGAAATCCATGATCGTCGAAAAGCGCCGCATCGGACCCGACACCCTCCTCGTCGTCGAGGGCGTCATCAAGCTCGGCGAGAGCGCCGTCTTCTTCTCGAAAGCGCTCGAGCGCGTCCTCGAAGAGGAGGGGCGGCACGTGCTCGTCGACATGGCGCAGATCAACCAGATGGACTCGACCGGCATCGGCGAGCTGGTGGGGTATCTCGGCCGGTTCTCCGAGGCTCGCCGCCGCCTGATCCTGGTCGCTCCGTCCGAACGCGTGCGGCGGCTCCTGCGGGTCGTCCAGCTCGACACCCTCTTCCCGATCTACGAGACGCTGGAGGCCGCCCTCGCTGCCGAGCAGGCCTGAGCCGACGCTCTGCCGGCTCGCCACGGTCCGCCGCGGCACGGCGGACGAGTCCTGGCACTCGGGGGCGATCGCCGTCGTCTCGCCCGGCGGAGCCCTCCTGCACTCTGCCGGCGACGCCGCCCTCCCGGTTGTCGTCCGTTCGACGGTCAAGCCGTTTCAGGCGCTGCCCCTGCTGCTCTCGGGCGGCGAGGCCGCCTACTCCCTCGCCGGCGAAGACCTGGCCCTGCTCTGTTCCTCCCACAGCGGCACCCCGGCGCACCGGGCGCGGGCGCTTTCGCTCCTCGCGCGAGGTGGCTTCACTGCGGCCGACCTGCTCTGCGGCGCCCATCGCCCGCTGGGGGAGGTGACGGCGCAGGCAGAAGAGCGAGGGGACTCGGGACAGGGCGCCCCCTGGACGGCGCTCCACAACAACTGCTCCGGCAAGCATGCCGGGATGCTCCTCGCCTGCCGCAAACTCGGCTTCGACCCCGCCGGCTACATCGACCCGCAGCACCCGCTGCAGCAGCGCATCGCGGCCGAGCTGGGAGAGGTCCTGGGCGCAGGGGCGCCGGTCCCGCCCTGCGGCATCGACGGCTGCAGCGCGCCGACCTTCGCGGTGCCGCTCGCGGCGCTCGCGAGGGGCTTCGCGGCGCTCGCCGATCCGGCAGCGTCCGGCCTCGACGCGAAGCGCGCCGATGCTCTCGGCCGGCTCGGCTCGAGCATGGCGGCCCACCCGGAGATGGTCGCCGGACCGGGGCGATTCACCACGGCGCTCATCGCCGCGACCGCCGGCCGCGTCGTCGGCAAGGAGGGCGCAGAGGGCGTCTACGCTCTGGCGGTGCGCGGCCCGCGTCCGCTGGGGATCGCAATCAAATTCGCTGACGGCGCGGAACGTTGCCGCGACATCGTCGTCCTCGAACTGCTGCAGCGCCTCGGAGCTCTGCGCCCGGCCGAGCGGGCGGCCCTCGCCGGTTTCGACCCGCCCGTCGAGCGCAATCATCGCGGCCTCGCGGTCGGCCGCATCGAAGCCGAGTTCGAGCTCGATGGCACGGCGGCATCCGTCAGCGACCCGGCGGGTCAGGCCGTTCGCGCCCGCCCAGCGTAAGACTTTAGAATGTACCTGTACTTCTGCACGGAGACCCGATGAAATCCGAATCGATGAACGACACCCAATTGAGAGCTGCGCTGGAGGAGTTGCAGGCCCAGCTTCCCGACTGCATCACCTTCGAGCTTGCCGACCGGCAGCCGTTCGAAAGCGACTTCGGGCGCTGGAAGCATCGCCTGCCGGCCGCTGTGGCGCGCTGCCGCAACGCCCAGGAGCTCGCCCGGACGATCCGCTTCTGCAGCGAGCGCGGCATCCCGGTGGCGCCGCGCAGCCAGGGGCATACCCAGAGCGGACAGTCGACTACCCGCGGACTGCTCCTCGATTCGTCGGCGATGAACCGGATTCTCGAGATCAACGAGGAGGAGCTCTGGGCCGACGTCGAGTGTGGCGTCATCTGGCGCGAGCTGGTGATCGCCGCCACGGACCGCGGCCTCCTGCCGCCGGTGCTGACCAACAACCTCGGGGTCACGGTCGCCGGCACGACCTCGATGGCCGGTCTCGGTGTCGCGAGCTTCCGCTTCGGCACCCAGGCCGACAACGCCATCGAGCTCGAAGTCGTGACCGGTGCCGGCGACATCGTCGTCTGCTCACGCGACCGGGAGCCCGAGCTCTTCGACATGGTGCGCTGCAGTCTCGGGCAGATCGGCATGATCACCCGCGTGCGCACGCGGCTGCGCCGTTGCGCGCCGATGGTCCGCATGTACACCCTGGTCTACGACGAGCTCGGGCAGTTCATGGACGACGCCCTGAAGGTGATGCACGCGCCACCAGACGGTGCCTTCGCCGGTTTTTCTTCATTGGGAGGCATCTGCTCGCCGGCGCCGCTCGGCTTCCGCAAGGTGGGCGAGGGGCTGGAGCTCGGCAAGGGGATGATCGGCTTCGCGCAGTGGCTCTTCCCGATGTTCCTGACCATCGAGTTCACGCCCGGCGAGGAGCCGGACGACGAGAAGGTGCTGGCCCCGCTTTCGCCCTGGCGCCGCTCCCTGATTCAGGACGTGACGCAGCTCGAGTTCTGCCGCCGCATGGAGCCGATGTTCGAAGCCTGGAAGCTCTCGGGCTACTGGGAGAAGCCGCACCCGTGGATGGAGACGACATTGCCGTGGGATTCTGCGAAGGAGTACATCGAGACGATCCTCGCGAACCTGCCGCCGGGAGCGCTCGGCGCCGGCGGCCACGTCCTCCTCTGGCCGGCGAAGACCTCGACCTCGAGCGTGCCGCTCTTCATGCATCCGGGCGGCGAGCAGGTTCTCGGCTGGGGCGTCCTCGGCGCCGTGCCGGAGTCGAAGCTCGACGAGATGCTGACCCAGCTCGACATGGCCTCGGAGCTGTCGATCGCCTACGGCGGCAAGCGCTACCTCTCGGGCTTCATCACTTTCGACACCCCGGAGCGCTGGGCTGCTCACTACGGCGACCAGTGGCCGCGCCTGTGCGCCGCGAAGCGCCGGTGGGATCCCTCAGGAATCCTCGCCCCCGGATTCATCCAGTACGAATGAGCCCGAAGAGCTGGACCGCGGCCGGATTCGGAGTCGGTTTCGCGGTGGGTAGGGGAAACTGAGGCCCAAATGCATCGAATCGCTCTGCTGACCGGCGGCTCCACCCCTGAACGCGATGTCGCGCTCGCCGGCGCCGCCCAGGTGGTGAAGGCGCTGCGCACCCTCGGGCATGAGGTCACGGTCGTCGACACGGTCAGCGGCCCGCTGACGCTGGCGGCCGAAGAGGCGCTGCTCGCGCAGGACGTCCGGCGCGAGCCGCCGACCCCGGAGCGGCTCGCCGAGCTCGCGGCGCAGGAGAACCTCCCGGCGCTGGTGTCGAGCGGCGAGATGCGCGCTGCCGATCTCGTCTTCCTGGTCCTCCACGGCCTGCAGGGGGAGGGCGGCACGGTGCAGGCTCTCCTCGAGCTCGGTCGGCTGCGCTATACCGGGAGCGGCCCCCTGGGCAGCGGCATGGCGATGGACAAGGAGGTCACCAAACGCCAGCTCCAGGCGGCGGGGATCCCGACCGCCGACTGGGGGATGTGGCCGATGCTGCCCGGGGCGATTGCCGATCTCGGTCTGCCGCTCATCGTGAAGCCGTCGAACGGCGGCTCGACGGTCGGCCTGACGCTGGTGAAGGCGCCGGAGGAGGTCGACGACGCGGTCGGCCTGGCTCTCGAAACCGACCGCGACGTGATGCTCGAGCGTTTCCTGCCCGGCCGCGAGTTCACGGTCGGGATCCTCGGCCAGCAGGCGCTCTCGGTAGGCGAGATCATCCCGCAGCACGAGATCTTCGACTACGAGTGCAAGTACACCCCCGGCCTGACGCGCGAGGTCTTCCCGGCCGAGATCCCCGACGAGTTGGCGCGCGAGATGAGGGATCTGGCGCTCGCCACCCACCGGGTCCTGAAGCTGCGCGACTTCTCGCGCGTCGATTTCCGCCTGGATGCGGCGGGCGCCCCCTACGTCCTCGAAGCCAACACCCTCCCCGGCATGACCGGCACCAGCCTCCTGCCGCAGAGCGCCGCCGCCGTCGGCATCCCCTTCCTCGACCTCTGCGCCGAAATCTGCCGCCTCGCCCTGGCCCGCTGAGCCGCGGGTGACCACCGATCCAGCGCACGCCGAGTCCGCGAGCTCGAAGCGAAGAGCGTCCTGCCGCTCTGGCCTGGGCTGGCTGTTCGGAGCCGCCCTGTCCCTCGCGAGCTGCCACGCTCCGGTCGAGCGCGGGCCGATGGACCACCGGGCCTACGTCTGGCAGCGGCAGGGAACGCCGGCGCTGCTCGAGGCGGTGCGCAACTCAGGCCGGTTCTCCCGGCTGCTCTTCCTGGCAGCCGAAATCGACCCGAACTCCAAGGGGCGCCCGCGCTTCCTGCTCGAGAGCTTCGAGTCCGTTCGCCAGAGCCCGCGGGAGATCGGTCTCTGCATCCGCATTCGGGAGCTGCAGGGACGGTTCGCCGGACAACCCGACGCCCTGAACGCCGTCCTCGAGACGCTGCGCGAGCTTCAGGAGCGCGCCCGCAGCAGCGGCATCGTGGTCAGCGAATGGCAGCTCGACTACGACGCGCCGGAGAGCGGCCTCGAGGACTACGCCGCGCTCGTACGGGCGGCGCGCGCTGTGGTGTCGCCCCTGACCCTTACCGCCCTCCCGACCTGGCTCAAGAGGGGTGAGGCCTTCTCCGACCTGGTCGGAGCCGCGGACGGCTTCGTGCTGCAGCTCCACGGCTGGGATTCCGAGGCGAGCGGTCCCGACGCGATGCGGGTGCTCGACCTCCGTCGCCTGGAGCGCTGGGTCGACCAGGCTGCGAAACACGGATCGCCGTTTCATGTCGCGCTGCCGACCTATTCCTATCTGGCGGCGCTGGACTCGACGGGGAAAGCGATCGGACTCGCGGCGGAGGCGGGCCCTTCGGCCCGCTTTGCCGCAGCGCCGCAGCGCCTCGTCGGGAGCGAGGCCTCCGGCCTCGCCGGCCAGGTGGGAGCCTGGACCGAGCGCAGGTCGCCGCTTCTCGCTGGAGTCGTCTGGTTTCGCCTGCCGGTTCGCGGCGACCGGTTGAACTGGGCCCCCGAGACCCTGCTGGCGGTTGTCGAAGGCAGGGTGCCACGAGCCGAGCTGCGCGCCGCAGCCGAGGCGCGTGAACCCGGGCTCTTCGACCTGCAGATCACCAACGTCGGCGAATCGACGGAGCCCCTCCCGAGACGACTCCTGGTCGAGCTCGCCCCCGGCCAGATTCTCGCCGCGGACGCGATTCACGGATATGTTCTGCAACAGATGCAAGACGGATCGATCACGCTCGACAGGACGACGGCCGCGCCGGAGCTCCTCTGGCCGGGCGAAGCGATCGTGGTGGGCTGGGTGCGCACGAGCTCCGCGGCCCACGCTGGCCTCCGGGTCGAGCTTGGGCCCGCTGGAGGAGGTATCTGAGATTTCCTGAGCGAAGTGGGCACAATACCGGCCGGCCCCCAGACGGGACCAGGCTGGTTGTCACCGTGCTGATGGCTGCGATCTGCCTACCCTGTACGGCGGGTTTCGCCTGCTTCCCGAACTTTCCGCAACCGCTCCTCTTCGATGAGGAGGAGTTTCTTTCTCTGCCGGCCGCGAGCTTCGAGCAGGCTCTGCAAGAGATCGACCTGCCGAAGTCGGCCTTCGCTCGCAGCCTGCAACTGCCGCAGGGCGTCGACGAGTCGGAATGCGGCGCGGCTATGGCGGAACTTGGGTTTGCGCCGAGAGAGCGGTCGGGGCCGCTCGAATGGATAGCGAACTTCCGCCGCGAGTTCCCGGGGAACATGAACGCAGCGAAACTGGGTTCGTCTCCAGAGACGCTGGCGCTCGCAATTCGGGCGATTCCGATGGAGTTCCCGGCCGAGTTCCGGCTCTACTTTGCCGGCGCGCTGGCTTACTACTCCCAGGACCTCGCAGGCGCGAGACAGAGCTGGCAGGAGCTACTCGCGCTGCCGGAGAATTCCCGGCGTCAACGATCGGTCTGGGCGGAGTTCATGCTGGCGAAGACGGCGGAGGATCCGCAGGAGGCCCTCCTGCGATTTCGTTCCGTTCGCGCCCTGGCCGAGTCGGGATTCCAGGACAGGCTCGGGCTGGCCTTCGCGAGCCTGGGCGAGGAAGCGCGGATCGAGCTATTCCGGAACGAGAACATCTCGCAGGCGATGCGGCTCTATGCTGAGCGGCACGCCAACAGTCCGGGCATCGAAACAACGAGCTCATTACGCTGGGCAGCAGCCGCAGCGCTTGGTGCGGATGAAGGTGCGCGAGCCACGTGGATCAGTGACCGCTTGGTCCGGAAAGTCGTGACGGCCTACGTGCTTTCGCGGGCGAACCATCCCTCTGGTCAGCGAGGGCTCATCGAACAGGGGAGGTTCTGGCAGGAAACGGTGGAGAAGAGCGGGCTGGACGTCCTGGAGGACGCCGATCGACTCGCCTTTGCGGCCTATCGTGGCGGCGACTTCGAGGGGGCTGCGCGATGGCTCGAGAAGGTGGGTCAGGACTCACCCTACTCATTGTGGGTGGGATCCAAGTTGGCCGCTCGCGCTGGGAACCTGGATCGCGCCAAAGAGCTCCTGGCCAGGATCGACGCAACGCGCCTGACAGGATTGATGATCTCGGGCGAAGGGCGCATCTGCGAGGAGATCGGTGCCATCGAGGTTTCGCAGGGCTACTATTCCGCTGCGCTAGAGTCCCTCGAGAGGGGTAGTTCCTGGCACACAGCGGCATATGTGGCAGAGAGCCTGATGACGGTGAGCGAGCTCCAGGCGCAGGTCGAACGACTCGAAGTCCCCACACCGCGTGAAGCGAGCTACGACGACTCGCTCGCGCGCTACTTCGACAACCGGAGCGAAGCGGAGCACGCGGTGCACTGGCTGAGGTTGCTGCGAGATCTCCTCGCTCGACGCCTCGCCCGGGCCTCGGACTTTCAGGCGGCGGCTTCCTATTCTGAATTCCCGGACCGCTTCCGTCAGCTCCTCGATGCACTGGCGGCTTCGAAGGACCAGAAGTCGCCGCGTTCCAAGCGCGCCGAAGCGCTCTTCTCCGGGGCATGCACTCTCCGCCGCCACGGCCTGGAGCTCCTCGGCACCGAGCTCGCGCCGGACATGGCAATCTGGGGCGGGGGCTTTCCCGGCGCGCCGGCAGAGGCATTGATGGCTCGTCGCGCCGGCTTCGAGATCCTGCGTCCCGGACCGGACGAACTGGCGCGCGAGGCGAAGCACCGCGCTGTGCCTGACAAGCGGTTTCACTATCGATATGTCGCCGCGGAGATGGCGTGGAAGGCGGTCGATGTGCTCGGAAAGACCGATCCAGAGACCCGGGCGGAGTATCTCTACGCCGCTGGCAGCTGGCTCAAGCATCGCGACCCCGAGGCCGCCGACCGCTTCTACAAGCGACTCGTGCGCACCTGCCGCGGCACCGAGCTCGCGAAAGAAGCCGAGCTGCGAGGCTGGTTTCCCATCGAGCATGCTGGGCGCTGTCAGGAGTAACCAGAGAAGCTTTTCACCCAACAAAAAGGGCGACCTCGTGAGGTCGCCCTTTTTGTTGCTTCAGGCTGCGAAACGCCTCAGGGGATGAAGACCGCCCGGAGGTTGGAGAAGGTCCAGCCCGGGGTGTAGGCCTCGGGGCCTTCGGAGGCGTGCTGGTAGCCGAACTCGATGAAGAAGCGCGCGGTGGAGAAGGTCGTGCCGCGGATGTTGTAGGCGCGGGTGACGACGGTGTTGCCGCCGCCGCCGGTGATCCGGTAGAAGACGGTGTCCTCGTCGAGGTCGTACTCGTAGCGCATGTGGTAGTTGCCGCCCGGCTGCGGCGAGCCGCCGGAGGCCTGCTCCATCCAGCCGGCGCCGGTCGCGTTGACCTGGAAGACCGTCATGTTGCGCGAGCCGCGGGTGTTCACGTAGCCGAACATGTTGTTCCAGCTCGAGCCGTTGTTGAGCCAGAAGATGCAGTGGAAGCCGGTGGTGTTGGTCCGGTCCCAGGTGCCGATGTGGAAGTCGAAGTCGACCGTGACCTTGCGGAACTCGCGGTTGCCGCTGAACGGCATGTTGACCCGGAAGTTGGAGAGGCCGTTGTTGTTCGTCGGATAGCGCACGATCTCGCCGTTGCGGGTGAAGACGACGGAGTCGCCCGGCGGCGGATTCGGATCGGGGCCCGGATCGGGGCCCGGATCCGGAGTCGTGCCGACCGGCTCGACGAGGGTCGAGCCGCCGATCCTCGTCGAGGCCTCGATGAACTCGACCTCGCCGGTCTGGTTGTTGCGGGTGGTGAGATAACTCCAGAAGCTCTGGTTGCAGCTGACTTCGGAGCGCGCGCCTTCCGCCACGTTGGTCAGGCCGAGCACCGCGAGGGCGTCGTCGAACTGGACCTGGGTGAGCGGCTGCAGGTTGATCGGCACGTTCTGCACGGCGAGCAGGCCGTCCTTCAGGCGGATCGTGATGGTGCACTGCGCCGCGGTGTGCGCGAGGTTGACGACGCCGAGGCTCGAGGTCAGCGTGCTGCCGGCGCGCTCCCAGCCCTGGAGGAGGATCGTGCTTCCGGCAGGAGCGATCTCGACCTGGTCGAGCACCGGAACCTCCGACTCGGCGACCTTCGTGCCGTTGAGGTTCCGCGTCGTGAGGGCGCCGCTGAACCGCAGCATGGTCGCGCCGTCGAGCTCGAGCAGGCCGCGGAATCCGGCAGGAACGAGGTTCGTGAAGCGCTTCGATTCGCCCGGGGCCAGATAGTACGGCCCGGTCTCGTCACCGGCCACGCGAATCGTGCCGTTGCTGGTTCCGGAGATGTAGCGGACGACGAAGCCCTGAATTGCGGTGTCCGGGTTCGTCGCCCAGAGCTCGGTCACCTGGGTATAGGCGCCCTCGGTCTCGTTGATGGCCGCCGGCAGGTAGACCGGGCCGGCGAGGACGGGGGCGGCGGCGAGCGCCAGAGTGCAGAGGGCGAGGAGAGTACGCTTCATCGGTTGGTGTCCTCCGGTTGTGTTCTTCATTCGATAGCGCTCGAATGAGGCTCAGAAGTGGAAATTGTAAGGGAAATTGGCACAATAGTTCAAGTAAAGCTTGAACTATTGAAAGGTGCAGCATGCCATTGTGCCGCCGGGGAAAGAGGCAGGGACGGCATCGATTTGATACCCTCCGCCCTCGCCATGAGCCAACTCGTCCGCATCGCCCACAGCCCCGACTCCGACGACGCCTTCATGTTCTACGCCCTGACCCAAGGGCGGCTGGACATCTCCGGCCTCGAGATCAGCCACGTCCTGCGCGACATCGAAACGCTGAACCGCGCTGCATTCGAAGGCACTTACGAGATCTCGGCGATCTCGTTCCACGCCTACGCCCACCTCGCCGACCGCTATGCACTCATGCCGTCGGGTGCGAGCTTCGGAGACGGCTACGGCCCCGTCGTCGTGACGAGAACCGCCCGGCGGCGCGAGGAATTCCCCGACCTCGTGACGGCCATCCCCGGTGAGCTGACCACCGCAGCGCTCGCCCTCAAGCTCTGGCAGCCCGGTGTGCGGACGATCGTCGTGCCGTTCGACCAGATCCTGGAGGAGGTCCGCTCAGGGAAGGTCGATGCCGGCGTCGTCATCCACGAGGGGCAGCTGACTTACGAAGAGGAGGGTCTGGTGGCGGTCACCGACCTCGGCGCATGGTGGAAGGAGGAGACCGGGGATCCGCTGCCGCTGGGGGGCAACGGCATCCGCAAGGACCTCGATCCCGCGCACTCGCGCCGGCTCTGCCGGCTGCTCACCGAGAGCATCGCCTACGGTCTCGACCACCGCCAGGAGGCGCTGGACTATGCCATGCGCTATGCGCGCGGCCTCGAGGACGACCCGGTCCGGTCCGACCGCTTCGTCGGCATGTACGTGAACGACTGGACGCGTGACTACGGTGCGATCGGCCGCCGCGCCGTGCAGCGCCTGCTCGATCGCGGACACGACGCCGGCATCCTGCCGCAGCGCGTGATCGCGGAGTGGGTCGAGGCGGAGTGAGCGCTCGCCGGCCTTGCGGGTTCCCCGGGCGGCGCAGCGGGCGATGAGGCCGGCCGCCGTCGTCTTCGACCTCGACGGCACGCTCATCGATTCGCGCCCCGATCTCGCGCTGGCGGTCAACCGGATGCGGGGCGAGCTCGCGCTGCCGGCGCTTCCGGAGTCGGCGATCGGGGCGATGATCGGGGACGGGGCGCGGGTGCTGGTCGACCGCGCTCTGGCCGACGCCCCCAGCGAGGTCCCCCGGCCCCAGGCGCTGGAGAGCTTTCTGGCGCACTACGCGACGGTCTGCACGGTGGCCACTAGGGCCTACGACGGCGTCGAGGAGCTTCTCACCCTCTGCCACCGGCGGTGGCCGCTCGCGCTGCTGACCAACAAACCGATCGCGATGACCGTCGAGATCGTCGAACACCTGAGCTGGGCGAGGTACTTTCGTTTCCTGGTCGGCGGCGACAGCCTGCCCTTCCGCAAGCCCGATGGACGCGGTCTCGCGCATCTCGCGCAGGCGCTCGAAGTGGCCGTGGACCGGGTCGTGCTCGTCGGCGACAGCCGGATCGATGCCGAAACGGCGAACGCCGCCGGAGCGGCGTTCGTCTGGGTGGAGTGGGGCTACGCAGCGGCGGGCGACCGCCACGGGCTGGCGGGCGGTCTCTCCGCCCGCACCCCCGCGGCGCTCGCCAGCTGGTTCGACGCGCTCCCTCAGTAGGCCTTGAGGAAGGCGCTGACGCCGGCCTCCTGCTTGTCTCGCCGCCCTATGCAGATGTTGACGACGTCCAACACCCGATCCAGGTTGTTCTGGCCGCCGGAGAGCTTCTGGACCCGCGGTCCGAAGAACGCCGCGATCTCGTCGCGATGGGCCGTGTCGCAGTAGCCGATCGCCATATAGACCAGTGCGGCCGTGTACTGCTCGGGCATGGCCGCCGCGAGCGGGTCGAACGACCGCTTCACCCAGTCGTAGGCCATCGCGCGGCTGACCCGGTCACCCGACAGCCCCCAGGCGACGCCACCGGCTTCGCGAACGTCGAACTTCCCGGAGAGCACCAGTTGCAGGCCCTTTTCGACCGCCGCCGGATCCCGGAACTGGCCGAGCGCGGCGAGAATCTGGCCGCGAGTCCGCCGATCCTGCTCCTTCCTCGCGGCGGCTTCGAAGCGATCGAAGAGCGCGGCGTCGCCGGTGGTCGCCGCGATGGCGAGCACCGAACCGAGCATCTCCGGCCCGATCGCCTTCGGGTCCTCGAACCAGGCTTCGGTCAGCCGGCGGGCCTCGGCGCGAGTCGCCGGATCGGCGGCGGTGATACCGAGTGCACGCTGGACGGCCGGCCGCAGAAGGGTGTCGTCGAGGCTCTCGCCGTCGCGCTTCGCGAAGCCCAGCTTCTGGCCGCGGGCGCCGAAGAGATGGACCAGATAGCGCTCGTAGTTCGGTCGCGCGGCGTCGGCGACCAGGTTGTCGTCCACCGAGGTGGCAAGGTCGAGCACCGAGTCGAGCACCAGCCGGCTCGTGCTGTCGGTGAAGCGCGGCAGGATGCCGAGCGCCGACTCCGGTGAGAGATCGCCGGCGGAGAACAGGAACCGGGTGTCGTCGAGCAAAGCCATCTGCTCGGCGATCGGCAGCGTCGTCGCGAGGGCCGAAAGCTGCTCGAGGAGCCGACCGCTGTACTGCGCGACGTAGTAGCCGAAACCGCCGTGGTTGGCCTGCACCCAGTCGGGGCAGAACGCGAGATCGGTCGACTTCGCCGCCGTGTCCAGCAGGACCTTCGCCGTCTCGCTCCTCGCCCCAGCGCCATAGCGCAGCGTCACCGGCACCTGCCAGAGCTGGCTCTTCGAGACCGGCGAGCCGAGCGGAACGTAGCGCCGTTGGGCGAGCGCGAGCTTGCCTTTGCCGCCTTCGCAGGTGACCGCAACCGAGACCACCGGCACGCCCGGCTGGTCGAGAAAGGTCGCGAAAGACCGGGCGACTTCGGGCGCGCCCTCGGCGGCCAGGGCCGCCAGGAAGTCGTCGGAGGTGGCGTTCCCCCAGGCGTGGGTCTTCATGTAGCGCTGCACCCCCTTGCGAAAGCGCTCCGGACCCATCCAGGTCTCGAACATCGAGAGCAGCGCGCCGCCCTTGGCGTAGGAGATGCCGTCGAAGGCGCTCTGGATGTCGCCCTGGTTGCGGATCGGGCGGCGCACCGGCTGCGAGGAGGCCAGGCTATCGGCGCCCATGGCGCTGCTGCGCCGGCCGGCGTTCTCGTCCTCACCGCCCCATTCGGGCTTCCACTGGGCGACGATCTTGCCGGCCATCCAGGTGGCGAAGCCCTCGTTCAGCCAGATGTCGTCCCACCACTTCATGGTGACGTAGTCGCCGAACCACATATGGGCGTTCTCGTGCGCCGCGGTTCCGGCGTAGGCGCGTTGGCGCTCGAGCGTCTGCCGGGCCGGGTCGGCGAGGATCAACCGGTCGACGTACGTGACGAGACCGGGGTTCTCCATCGCGCCGAATCCGACCGTCTGAGGCACCGCCAGGTTGTCGAGCTTGCCGAACGGGTAGGGGATCTCGAAGTACTCCTCGAGAGCCGCGAGCAGCGGTCCGGTGACCTCGGCCGCATAGCCGGTCAGCCCCTCCTTGCCCTTCGCGACGACCATGCGGACCGGCGTCTTCGAGCGTCCCCAGGTGCCGGCGTCGACGATCTTGAAGGGACCGACGCCGAGCGCGACGAGATAGGACGAGATCGGCTTCGTCGGCGCGAACTCGACCGCCTTCATCCCGTTCGCCTCCGGCCGGGAGGCGACTTGAGGGGCGTTCGAAACCGCCACGTTGCCCTCCTTGACGTGCAGCGTGAGCTGCCAGGGGGTGCGGTAGGACGGCTCGTCGAAGCAGGGGAAGGCGCGGCGCGCGAAGGTCGACTCGAACTGGCTGAAGGCGTACCAGTCTTCGCCGTCCTTCTGCCGAAAAAGGCCCTCGGTTTCGACCGCGTCGAGCTTGCCGCGATAGCGAACCGCGAGGTGGGCCTTGCCGGCGGGCAGCTCGCGGCCGAAGTCGAAGCCGGCGAAGTCGTCGCCGCCGGCGACGACGCGGACCGCGCTCTCCTTGCCACCCGCCCGCAGGGTCGCCGACTGGATCTCGAGGTGCCGTGCGTTCAGCCAGAGAAAGGAGGCAGGGCCTGCCAACTCGAGGTCGATCCCGACCTTGCCGTCGAAGGTCTCCTGCTCGGGCAGGATCGTCAGGTCGACGGTCATCAGGACGGGGCGGGCGACCTCGGGCAGGCGAAGCTCCGGCGGCTGAGGGTCTGCCGCGGCGACCAGAGTGGGCAAGGCGAGGGCGAGCAACAGGACGGCAATCAGGCGTGTCTTCACGGGAAATTCCTCCAAGGGGGGAGACCTGCAGGGCAACAGTCGCCCTGAGATACGGAATCAGGCGCCGGAAGTTTCCCCGGCCGGGAACTGGAACGGCTCGGGGAAGAGCTCGCCCAGGGAGAAGATCCGGCGGTCGCCCGCGAGGTTGAAGAGCCCGACCGGCGTCGCTGCGGCGCAGAACTCGGTCATCGTCTCGCGGCAGACTCCGCAGGGGGCCGAGGGGGGCGAAGTGGCGGTGACGACAGCGACGGCCCGGAAACGGCGATGGCCGGCGGAGACAGCGGCGGCGAAGGCGGAGCGCTCGGCGCAGAGCGTGACGCCGAAGCTCCGGTTCTCGACGTTGGCGCCGCTGAAGATCTCTCCGCTCTCGGTCTCGACGGCGGCCCCCACGGCGAAGCGGCTGTAGGGGCTGTGCGAATGGCTCCGGGCCGCGAGCGCGGCGGCGAGCAGGGGCTCCCAGTTCACTTTTCGAGCCTAGCATCGATCGGAGATCGGGCTGTGCTAACTTGCGCGCGCCTCCGTCGGAAAGAAGCCGCCGCACCGTGCTCCCCCGGACCTCTAAACCTCCCTGCGGGGCGTGCGTACCTTGATGGTGAGGAGTCGTCCTACATGCGAGAGTCTTACCGCAAGACGCTGACCTGGCTGGCGGTGCTCTTGTCCGGAGCGCTGGTCTGCGCCTGGGCCTTCCCGCGCGCCTTTCCGCTCTTTCCCGCCAACTGGCAGGTATCGCGGGTCGAGGCCGAAAGAATCGCGCTCGAAGAGCTGCGGCTCCTCGGCACCCTGCCGGACGACCCCTATGTCGTCGCCCAGATGGACAACGACGCCGGGCTCGAAGTCCGCCTGCTCCAGGCCTCGCGCGACGGCCAGGCGGCGCTGGTGCGCGACTCCGGAATGGAAAAGCGCGTCCTCCTCTGGGAGGTCACGGTCTACGCCGCCGGAGCGCAGCCCCGGGATTGGGCTTACCAGGCCGAGATCGCCTGCGACGGCACGGTGCTCTCGTTGCTCAAGGGGTTCAAGGCGACCGACGCGGGCGGCACCCTCTCCGACGAGGAGGCGATCGCCCGCGCCCGCGCTCTGCTCGGCGAGCGCGGCGTCGATCTCACCCGGCTCGCGCCGCCCGAAGTGAGGAACAAGGACCTCGACAAGCGGACCGACCGCGTCGTGCGCTTCGCAGACCTCGCTTCGCCGCTCGCCAGCCGGCTGCGCTCCGGCATGGAGGTGACCTTCGCCGGCGACCAGCTCGCCGGGCTCGGCACCTTCGCCGAGGACGTGCAACCGGAAGAGATCACCCAGCTCCTGCAGCCGATCGGACTGTTCAGCAACATCGCCTTCTTCTCGACCTTTCTCGTTCTGCCCCTGGTGGCGCCGATCTTCCTCAAGCGCTACCACGAGGGGGAGCTGGGCGTTCGCCGGGGACTGCAGATCCTGCTTCTCATCCTGGGCCTGGCGGTGGTCTTCATGGTCCAGGTCTCTGCGGGCGCGACCCAGGGCACCAACTTCGGCGTCCTCTCCCGCCAGCAGACGACCTGGGTCTGGGGCGGACAGATGATCGTGCTCTTCTTCCTGCCCATGGCGGTCGCGGCGCTGCTCTCCTGGTCGGTGGGCGAGTCGCTGTGCCGCGAAGGCTGGGGCTCGAAACTTGCCGCCTTCGACGCCCTCTTTCAGCGTCAGTGGAAGAACCGCACGGTGGCGCTCGCCTCGCTGCGCGGTTACGCCGCGGGCTTCGCGATCGCCGGCGGCATCTTCGCCTGCCTGGTGCCGCTCGCCCGGTTCGACGCCGTCGCGCCGATCTCCTACCAGTTCGGCCCGTTCTGGAACCACGCGCGCTGGCCGAGCCTGGCGCTCATCCTCTTCCTGGTCATCTTCAGTCTCTACACGACGCTGTTCGGCCGGCTCTTCCTGCTCCCCTGGCTGGTGCGCAAGCTGGGCGAGGTGGCGGGTGCGACGATCGCAGCGCTCGCCACCAGCTTCGTCTTCTTCTCGCCGGTGATCGTCCTGCCGATCTCCATTGGCGCGCCGATCTGGATTCTGAACAGCCTGGCGACGGTGCTCCTCTTCCTGTACGCCGACCTGTTGACCACCATCCTGGCCTCGTTCACCTCGGCGGCAGTGCTGTCGATCTTCCCGTTCGTCTTCGCCGCCGACCCGCAGCTTCAGCTGCACGGCTGGATCGGGGTCCTGGCGGGGGCGGTGCCGCTGCTGCTGACCGCCCGCTACCTGGTCTCGGACCAGGTCTTCGTCTACCGCTACGAAGATGTGCCGCCGCACGTCCGGCGGATCGCCCAGCGTGAGCGCCAGCGAGTCGAGCTCGAGACCGCGAGGAACATCCAGAGCTCGATCCTTCCTCAGCTGCCGCCGCAGCTCTGCGGAGTCGAGCTCGCGCACGTCTACCTCCCGGCGACGGAGGTCGGCGGCGACTTCTACGACGTCCTGGCGCTCGAAGACGGACGCCTGGCGGTGGCGGTGGGGGATGTCGCCGGCCACGGCGTCTCCTCCGGCCTCGTCATGTCGATGGCGAAGTCGGCGCTCGCGGTCCAGGTCACTTTCGACCCGGAGGTCGCGGCGGTCTTCGCGACGCTCAATCGCATGGTCTTCCAGAGCGCCAGGAAACGCCTGCTCGCCACCCTCTGCTACGCCCTCATCGACCCGGTGCGGCGCGAGATGCGGTTCGCCAGCGCCGGCCACCTCTTTCCCTACCGGATCTCCCGGCTGGGCAAGGTGGAGAGCCTCGAGTCGGTGGCCTACCCGCTAGGTGTCCGCGAGGCGCTCGCCATCGACTCGCACACCGCGCAGCTCGAGCCCGGCGACATCATCTTTCTGTGCAGCGATGGCGTCGTCGAAGCCCGCAAGGAGGGCTCCGACGAGCACTTCGGTTTCGACCGCCTGGAAGCGGTCCTGGCGAAGTTCGGCGGCCACGGCGCGAGTGTCGTGCGCGACAAGGTGCTCACCGCCCTGGAGACCTTCACTCAGGGCGCCGAGCGCGAAGACGACCTGACCGTCCTCGTCCTGCGCATGCCCTGACCTTTGGGGTGGCCGTTGGGGGGGCAGGCGGTGAGATAGAATCCACAGGCTGTTCGGTAGTTTCCCAAGAGGAGCCCAACTTGAAGATCCACGAGTATCAGGCGAAGGAGATCCTGCGCCGCTACGGTGTCGCCACGCCGCGCGGGAAGGTGATCGAGGATCCGGGCGAGGCCCGGGCGATCTGCGAGGAGATGGGCGGGAAGTGTGTCGTCAAGGCGCAGATCCACGCCGGCGGGCGGGGCAAGGGCGGCGGCGTCAAGGTCGCCAAGAGTCCGGCCGAGGCGACGGAGGCGGCGAACCGGATCCTCGGCATGCAGCTCGTCACCCACCAGACCGGCCCCGAAGGCCAGCAGGTGCGCAAGGTCCTCCTCGAAGAGGCGGCCGATATCGCCCAGGAGTTCTACGTCGCGGTCACCCTCGACCGGCAGTCGGGTCGGCCGGTCGTCATCTCGTCGCCGTTCGGCGGCATGGACATCGAAGCGGTCGCCGCCAAGAACCCGGAAGCGATCCACCGCGAAGAGGTCGATCCGCAGATCGGGCTGGTGCCGTTCCAGGCGCGGCGTGTCGCGCGCGGGCTCGGTTTGAAGGGCGAGGTCGCGGCGCGAGCCGCGAAGCTGGTCTCGGCGCTGGTTGCCGCCTACCTCGACACCGACGCCTCGCTCGCCGAAGTGAACCCGCTGATGATCACCGCTCAGGGCGAGGTGATGGCGCTCGACGCCAAGATGAACTTCGACGACAACGCCCTCTTCCGGCACAAGGACATCGTCGCCATGCGCGACCTCGCCGAAGAGAACGCGCTCGAGGTCGAAGCTTCGAAGTTCAATCTCAACTACATCAAGCTCGACGGTGAGATCGGCTGCATGGTGAACGGCGCCGGCCTGGCGATGGCGACGATGGACATCATCCAGCTCGAAGGCTCGTCGCCGGCCAACTTCCTCGACGTCGGCGGCTCGGCCTCGCAGGAGGCGGTGGCCAATGCGTTCCGCATCCTGATCGCGGATCCCGATACCAAGGCGGTGCTGATCAACATCTTCGGTGGCATCGCGCGCACCGACCGGATCGCGAGCGGCGTCGTCGAGGCGCTGCGCGGTCTGGGAGGAGTCAAGATTCCGGTGGTGGTGCGGCTCGAGGGCACCAACGTCGAACAGGGACGGGCGATTCTGCGCGAGAGCGAGTTCGACTTCCTGGTCGCCGATACGATGGCCGACGCGGCGAAGAAGGTCGTGGCGTCGATTCAGGGGGGTGCGTAATGGCGATCTGGCTCAACAAGGAGACGCGCCTCGTCGTGCAGGGGATCACCGGCAAGGAGGGCAAGTTCCACGCCCTCGGCTGCCGCGACTACGGCACGCAGGTGGTGGCCGGCGTCACTCCCGGCAAGGGCGGTGAAACGGTCGAGGGGATCCCGGTCTTCGACTCGGTCGAAGAGGCGCGCCAGGCGACCGGCGCCAACGCCGCGATGGTCTTCGTGCCGCCGCCGTTCGCGGCCGACGCCATCATGGAGGCGGCGGACGCCGGCATCGAGCTGGTGGTGGCGATCACCGAGGGCATTCCGGTCAACGACATGATCCGCGCCAAGGCGTTCCTGCGGGGGAAACCGAAGACCCGCCTCATCGGCCCGAACTGTCCCGGCATCATCAGCCCCGGGCAGGCGAAGATCGGCATCATGCCGGGCCACATTCACCGGCCCGGCAGGGTCGGCGTGGTGTCACGCTCCGGAACGCTCACCTACGAGGCGGTCTGGCAGTTGACCGGCCTGGGTCTCGGGCAGTCGACCTGCGTCGGCATCGGCGGCGATCCGATCAACGGCACGAACTTCCTCGACGTCATGCAGGCGTTCCGCGACGACAAGGAGACCGACGCCGTCATCCTGATCGGCGAGATCGGCGGCAGCGCCGAGGAGGAGGCCGCGGCCTGGATCCAGGCGAACTTCGACCGTCCGGTGATCGGCTTCATCGCCGGCCGCACGGCGCCGCCCGGCAGGCGGATGGGCCACGCCGGCGCGATCGTGGCCGGCGGCAAAGGCACGGCCGCCGCCAAGATGGAGGCGATGACAGCCGCCGGGATCCACGTCTGCGAATCGCCGGCCGACCTCGGCAGCGCGGTCGCCCGGGCGCTCGGGAAGTCCTGACGGGCGATGGGAGAGCGCCGCGGGTGATCGGAAGGTGAAGGGCTGGCTGGCGCTTCTCGGCGGCGGGGAGTTCACCTTCGGCGAGACCGAAGAGGCCGATCGTGCCTGGATCGAGAGATGTCCGGACGGTCCGGTCGGCTTTCTGCCGGCGGCCTCCGGGTCGATCGACTACGGCAGGCACTTCACGGCCTACCTGAAAGAGGCCTTCGGCCGCGAGGTCGAGATCCTCCCGGTCTATCGCGATCGCGACGCCCGCCGCGGCAAGAACTGCGAGAGGATCCGCGACTGCGCCGCGGTCTACCTGGGCGGCGGTGTCGCGGATCACCTCATCGAGGCGCTCTCCGGCTCGCCTGCCCTCGAGGCGCTCGCCGCGAAACTCGAGGCCGGGGGGGTGGTGGTGGCGATCGCCGCCGCCGCGCAAGCCTGCGGCGTCGAAGTGCGCAGCGTCTTCGGCGGGCGACTCATCCCCGGGCTCGGCCTGCTGCCGAGGGCGGTCGTCGAGACCAACTTCGACCCGGGTCACGATCGGCGGCTGCGTCAGCTCCTCGAAGGCAGCCCGGGCAAGTTCGGCCTCGGCATCCCGGCAGAGGGTGCCCTTCTGCTGGGGCCCGAAGGGACGTTCGAGGCGGTCGGCACGGTCTTCCGGCTGAGCGGACCCGAGGCCGACATCGAGCCCCTGGTCGACGAGCCCGCCGCCGACACCTCCGCTCCCGGCTGAGCCCGTCGGGATCGCGGCCGAACCGGCAGTCATCCTGCGCCCGGCCGTCTGGCGTAGAAGGAAGCAGAGGAGAAATGTCATGAAGAAGTCCGTACTGGCAGGAGCGGCAACACTAGCGATCGGAGGTCTCATGTTCTTCAGCTTGGGCGCCAAGGCCGACGAGCTCACCCTCGGGGCGAAGATCCCGGCCGTCACCGTCAACGATCAGGACGGCCGCGCGGTCGACGTCGCGGCCGAGGGCAGCCAGGGCTGGACCCTGGTCTACTTCTACCCCAAGGCCGATACCCCCGGCTGCACCAAGCAGGCCTGCAGCCTGAGAGATTCCTACGCCTCGCTCACCGGCAAGGGGATCCGCGTCTACGGCGTCTCGACCGACACCGAGAAGGCGCAGAAGGCGTTCCAGGACAAGTACAAGCTGCCGTTCACGCTGCTCGCCGACAACGACAAGAAGGTCGTTACGGCGTTCGGCGTGCCTTCGACGATGGGCTACGCCAAGCGCCAGGCCTTCCTGTTCCGCGACGGCGCCCTCGTCTGGAAGGATCTCGAAGCGGCGACCTCCGAGCAGGCCGCCGAGGTCCTGGCAGCGATCCAGGAGATCGAGGGCAAGGCCGGCAAGAGTTAGAGCCCGCGCGCGGGTCGAGGGTATTCCATCTCAACGAAGTCCCCTTTTCCTTTTGGAGGCAGTACGCATGAACATGACGCTCGCCATTCTCAAGCCCGACACCGTTGCCGCCGGAAATGCCGGCAAGGTCCTCGCTCATCTCGAAGCCAAGGGCTTCACCATCCGCGGACTGCGGGTGCTGCATCTCACGCAGGCGCAGGCCGAGGCGTTCTATGCCGTGCACCGCGAGCGCCCGTTCTTCTCGAGCCTGGTCGCCTTCATGACCGAAGGTCCGGTCATCCCGGTGGCGCTCGAGCGCGCCGACGGTGCCGACCCGGTTCCGGCGCTGCGCGAAGTCATGGGTGCGACCGACGTCGCCAAGGCCGCGGAAGGCACCGTCCGCAAGCTCTTCGGCACCTCGATCGAGCGCAACGCCATTCACGGTTCGGACTCTCCCGAGAACGCCCGCATCGAGCTCGGCTTTTTCTTCCCGCAGGCGGATCTGGTCGCGGCCCTCTAGTGCTGCCGGGAGCGGCGTCCCGCTTGGCAGGCGGGCGCCGTTCCGATAGCCTCTCTGCGATGAGCCGAGTCAATCCAGCCTGGGCCCCTGCATCGACGCTCCCCGAAGAACGCCGCGGCGAGGCCGTAGGTCGCTTCTGCCGAGGATGTGCGAGCTTCTACCCCCTGCACGCCGGCCGGCACAAGGGCAAGCCTTCGTTCGGCCGGGACCTCGTGAGCGCCCCCTGCACCTACGAGGGCCAACCGTTCGCCGAGGGGGCGATCTGGTGGGAATCCGCCGTCGCGCTCCTTCCGGCAGCCTCGGCAGGCCCGGCCTCCGAGCCGCTCGCCGTGCCTGCCTGACCTGCGGCGTTTCGCAGCGCCCGCGGCGAGCCTCTACTCGCGCAGCGCCTTCTCGAGCTCCTGCTGCACCGCTTCGATCTCGCTCTTCGAAGTTACATACCAGCCACTCCGGAAGCGTTCGCGGAGCAGGCGGTTGAGCGCCTCGAGGTCGAGATCCCGGGTGCCTTCGACCAGCATCGCCCAGTCCGCCGCGAGCTCCTCGACGTCGTCGAGGTCGGCTTCGCCGATGAAGGAATAGGCCGCCTCGGCGGCAGAACCGAATCCGAGCCGCCAGTCTTCCTGCATGTAGCCGCCGAGAAAGCCGGCGAGGCTCGGCAGGTCCTCGGGGTTCATCCGGTCGAGGAGCTCGGCCCGGGATACGGGATCGGACGGATCGAAGCCGTCCAGTCGCCGGGTCACGGTTCCACCGGGTACGAGGTGAGGACGAAGTAGCGACCATCGCGTTGGCGCAGGACGACGCGGGCATCGCTCGCCGCACGCGGCGTCGATTCGCCGCGCAGCAGGACCCAGCCGATCGTCTGCCCCACCGTGCCGCGATAGTCGAGGGTGAGGTTCGTTTTGGCGCGCCGCAGCCAGCTCGAAACCCGGTCCTGGTTGCGCGAAAGGGTGAGGCCGACGACCCGTTCGGCAGTCCTCCGGTCGAGGAAGGTCGAGGCGGCGGCGATGCCTCCTTCGCGCTCCAGACGCTCGGCAAGGTCGTTCGCGCTCCGGCCGACGTGTCGCGCCAGGGTGTGGCCCCCCTGCTGTGCATCCCAGGAGAGGTCGCGGTCCGTTGCGCCGCGACCCTCGACGATCGGAGCCGGCTCCGGACCGGAGCGGGCTGACGACCGCGGACTGCTGCGGACCTGGAGACGCCAGGCGACCAGGAGCAACAGCGCGCCGCAGGCGAGGATCGACAGCCGACTCCGGGTGCCTCTGGCCATGGCGGGAGATTCTAGCCCGCATTTCTCACCAGCCCTCTGCTGCGGCGACGCATATGCCCGCGTCTGCTGCGTTGCGCTCACGACCCGTCCGCTGGACGGGTGCCCCGAGTGCTCGACGGGCCGTGAGGCCCGCCTGCGCGCTCCTCGGTCGCGACGCCTTGCAGCCGCAGGCATCTGCGACGCCTCGCGACGAAAACTGGTGAGAGATGCGGGCTAGCCTGCGGCTGCGGACTCGTTGCCGAACACCACACCGATGCTGCGCAGGAACGGGAACGGCGGCTCGCCGCCGATGAGCACGAAGACGTAGTCGTTGGCGATCGCGATCTCGCCCTGGGCGGTGCGCAGGCGGACCTCCCCGTCTCCGATCTCGAGGACTTCCGAGCCGAGGAGAGGGCGGATCTTGCCGCGCCGGACCAGCTTGTCGAGGGTCTCGAGGTTCTTCGCCTTGACTCGGTCGAACGCCTGGCCGCGATAGGAGAGGGTGAGCTCGTTGCCGGCCTGCCGGGCGAGGCCCATCGCAGCCTCGATCGCGCTGTCGCCGCCACCGACGCAGAGGATCTTCTTGCCGCGGTATTCCTCGGCGTCGCGCACCTGATACATCACTTTCGAAAGCGCCTCGCCGCGGACTCCCAGCTTTCGCGGCGTTCCCCGGCGTCCGAGGGCCAGCAGCACGCGGCGGGCGCGCCAGGCGTTGGAGGCGGTGAGGATGTGAAAGAGACCTCCCTCCGGAATGACCTGCAGCACCTTCTGGCCGAACCGAACTTCGAGCCGGTGCTTCTCCAGCAGACCGCGGAAGAGCTCGAGCAGCTCCTCCTTGCTGTACTCCGACTTGCGCAACGGGCCGTAGATCGGCAGCTCGACCTCTTCCGTATGGGTGAGCTTGCGGCGCGGAAAGTTGTAGATCGTCCCGCCGAGGTCGCTCTGCTGCTCGAAGACGGCGTAGCGCAGGCGGCTCTCGACCGCAGTGAGGGCGGCGGCCAGTCCCGCCGGGCCGGCGCCGATGATCGCGACGTCGAGAAGCTCCGGGTCCCTGGAATCGACCACGGCGAGCTCCGCGGCGATGGCCCGCACCGTCTCCCTGCCCTGACGAACCGCGTTGCGGATCAGAGCGAGGCCCGCGAGCTCGCCGGCGACGTAGACCCCAGGGACGTTGGTCTCGCGGCGATCGGTCATCCACGGGACGTCGGCCCGGCCGCGCAGGTCGCCGAGTGAGATCTCGATCGCCTGCACCGGGCAGGCCTTGGCGCAGGCGGCGATGCCGATGCAGCGATTGCCCTGCACAGCGACCGCCAGCCCGCCCACGATACCCAGGACCTTCTCCGGACAGGCCGCGACGCAGCCGCCGCAACCGATGCAGACCGCAGGGTCGATATAGGGGAAGGCGCCCATCGGCTGCACCGGCCCGCGGCCCTCTGTGGCTCGGGCGCGCTCGTGGTCGCGCCGGTTGCGACGGCGGAAGGAGATCAGGTAGCCGAGCACGATCGCCAACACGACGGCGAGGGCAAGGCTCCAGATCAGGGTCTCGGTGAGCGGGGCGGCCGGGGGGGTCACAACGGTTGGATGGTCGACTTGTGGCAGTCGGTGCAGGCGCTTCCGAGCGGCTTCAGGCGCAGGACCTCCTTGCCGGCGGCGCGCTCCCGGAAGTGGCAGCCGATGCAGGCCACCGCGCGGTGCGCACCCTCGAGGCGATAGGTCGAGTCCCGATTGTGGTCGAATCGTGACGGTCCCCAGCTCGTGTCGCTGTGGCACTTTTCGCAGCTGGTGCCGACCTGTGCGAGATGAGGATCGGCGTGGCAACCCGTGCACTGGAGCGGCGCCCCGGCGAGGCGGACGGCGCGGGGCGTCGCCCAGGCGCGCGCCGAAGGCGGCGCCAGGCCGCCATCGGCCTGCGTCTTGTGGCAGCCGAGGCAGGCGACCTTGAGATGCAACCCGGCGACCGGGAACCTCGTCACGCTGTGGTCGAAGCGGATCGCGCGCCAGTCGGTGAGGGCATGACAGGCGAGGCAGCCCTCCGTCCCCAGGTACCTACCCGTATCCCCGGCGTGCGGATCGCGATGGCAGTCCGCGCAGTCCGATTTCGGGAAACGGAACTGGGTGATGGCCGGGGGTCCGGCGGCCTTGGGCGCGGGCGCGACCCGGACGAGAGCGATGCCGGCGCGTTCGAGCTCCGTGGGGGGCAGGGTGCGATGGCAGGTGGCGCACTTCGTCGTGCGATGGCTCCCCAGCAGCGGGTAGGAGGTGGCCTCGTGCAGGGCGACGGTGTAGGTCGAGGGGCGGAAACCGGAGGTCGTGTGGCACTCGCCGCACTCTCCGCCGCTCTTGCGCAGGGCGAGCTGGCCGGCGTGCGCGTCCGCGTGGCAGGAGGCACAGCGCTCGAAGCCGGCAATCTGCCTCGGCTTGCCGGGCAGGTGGCAGTCCAGGCAGTCGGTCGCCTGGTGCTTGCCGGTGAGCGGATAGCGGGTGCGGGCGTGGTCGAAGTTGGCGCGCTGGATCCGCTTCCAGTCGTCCGCCGTATGGCAGGTCTCGCACTTGCCGCCGAAGCGTCCCTGGTGCGGGTCCTTGTGGCAGCCGGCGCAGGTCGTCGGGACACCGCGAAAGTGCACATTCGGCGGCTCACTGCCGGGGCTCGCCGGGGTCGCCAGGAGCGGCGCGGACCCCGCGGCCCCTGCGCCACCTTCGGCCCCTCCTGTCGCCCCGGGGTGGCAGCGCGCGCAGGCGACCTTCTCGTGGGCGAGGGTGAGCGGGAACTTCGACGTGTCGTGGTCGAAGAGCTCGGCGGGCCGGAACTTTTTCAGCCCGTGACAGCTCGCGCAGTCGGCCGTGCCGAACTGGCCGCGATGGGCGTCCTGGTGGCAGCCCGCGCAGCGCGTCCCGAGCCCGAGATAGGTGCGGCCGAGATCGACTCCTTTCGCGAGCAGCGGCGCCGGGTCGGCGATCGACTCTTTGCGATGGCAGGCGCGGCACTCGAGGGGCGCGTGGGCGCCCTGCAGGGTGTAGCCGGCGAGCGCATGGTCGAACGCCTTCTGGCCGGCCTTGCCCCAGTAGACGAGCTCGAAGTCGCGTCCCTGATGCTCGATGTGACAGTGCTCGCAATCGCCGTAGTCCGGCCGTGAGTGGAGCCCCAAGCCGGCGGCGATGCGCTCTCGGATCGGTGTGTGGCAGGTGAGGCAGAGCTCACGGTCGACGCCGCGATTGGCGCTGTGGCAGTTGAGGCAGCCGTCGCTGCCGTCGAACTTCGCATGCGCACGGCTCAGCTCGCCGGGCGAGATCTGACCGCGCGCCGCCTCCGGCGAGAGGAGGGCGCACCACATGCCGGCGAGGACCCCGGCGCTGGCCAGGATGCGCCGCGATGCCCGGCCGCGCTTCAGCGCCCGATCCCCGCGTAGCCGGTCATCCAGGCGACACCGATGTGCACCACCATGAAGAGGTACATGACGACGGCGAACGGCTTGTGGAAGACATGCCAGTAGTGGAAGAGCTCGCGCACGCGCTGCCAGAGCAGGATCCGGCGGTGCAGGCGCACCTTGTGGCTCGCGAGGAGCTCGAACCGGCGGCGCAGACGGCGATCGACCGCCGGAAAGTCGCGCCGGAAACGGCGCAGCCTGAAGCGCAGCGCCAACGAATCGTAGGGAAACCGCACGACCATGCCCAGGAGCGACTCTTTGTCGCCGGTACCGATCGCCGCCACGGCATCGAGCTGGCGAATCGCATCGGCGTCGAGCCCGACTTCGTCCATCAACTGGCGGGCGAGCTCCTGATCGAGCTTTTCTACGTCGGCCAGCGACAGCTCGTCACCGGCGAGGGAGTGCGGAATCTGGCGGTAGAGGTAGCGCCCGGCGACGCCGCTCGTGGCGACCGCCACCATCGACCAGAAGGAGAGCGCGACGAGGCCCTGCACTTTGAAGGAGCTGTGGAGGAGGATGAAAAGGGGACCGCAGAGGCCGAGCAGAATGTGAAAGTCGAGCCAGTCGCTGACCGGTCCCAGACGGCGCAGGAGGGCGAAGCGTTTGCGCACCGAATAGAGCAGCATCACGACCATCATCGTCGCGCCGATGATGCCGAAGGCGAGGCCCCATGAGCCCCCCGGCTTGAGTTGCCAGTAGAGCGGGTGACGCGCCCGCTCGGCGAGCGGCGTCAGGTAGTAGGGCAGTCCGCGCGCCGCGAACCAGGCGAGGCTGCCCAGGAACAGCACGTAGAGGCTCGCGAGCACGAGCCTCTGCGGTGCCCGCTTCACTTCGCTCCGGACTCCAGAGTGATGTGGACCGGCGTGCCGGAGTGCGCCTCGACCGCAGCCACGAGATCGCCGGGCTCCTTGGTCGAGGCGTTGCCGTCGCCGTCGAGGCTGACCGAGAGTTTGCCCTCGAGCGGCAGGGGCTGTCCCATCATGCTGTCGGAAGCGGAGAGCGTCAGATCGAGCGGGAAGGCCGGATTCACGAGGCGCTTCACGGCCGAAGGCGGCCCCGGAGCTGCGCCGCGCAGAGCGAGGAAGAGCGTCGCCGGACTGCCGTCCGCACCGCGCGGCGCGACCGTCCCCGGCGCGAGCTCGATGTGGACGCGATAGGAACCGCCGCTCTCGGCGCCGGCGG
>JAGPDF010000008.1:47610-57977 GCA_018057705.1 Thermoanaerobaculia bacterium
GCCAGGCCCTTCCTCAGGGTGGCGATCGCCTGCGGGGTCTGTCCCAGGGCGGCCTCCGCCTGGCCTTTCGCGAGCGACGCCAGGAGGTGGTCTGGGTGCTGCGCGAGAACGTTCCCCATGAGCTGCGCCGCGACCGGCCACTGACCCATCGCCAGGCGGACCACGCCTTCCACGAACATGCCGTCGGGGTCGTTGGGCGCGACCTTCTGGAGCTCTCGCGCCTGCTCGAAAGCCTCCATCAGGAGGTTGGCGTTGAGCAGCGCGACGGTGAGCTGGCGCCGCGCCTGGAGGTCCTGCGGGGCGGCCTGCACCTGCTGGCGAAACTGGTCGAGCTGCGCCGCGACCTCCGGGGTGAGCTCGGCGCTCGCCTCGTGCGCGGTGGCGGCGTCGACCGGCGCGCCGGAGCCCGACGCCATCTGCGTCGGCTGCGCCATCGGGGCCATGGGAGCGCCGCCGGCCATTTCGTCCCTGGGCTTCGCGCCCTGGGTGGCCCAGTAGATGAGGCCTCCGACGATGGCGCAGGTGCCGACACCGAAGAGGAATCCGACCAGGCCCGCGCTGCGACTGGACGAGGCTGGGACGAGCTCGGTGCCGAAGCCCCCTCGCTGCGGGGCGCTTGGCCGCGGGCCAGCGGCGCCAGCGGCGTCGGCGTCGGCGGGGCCGGTCCCGCCGTCTCCGGCGGCCTCGCTCCTGCCCCGCAACCCGAACCAGAGTCCCGCGGCGAGCCCTACGGCGACGACGATCAGACCAGGAATCCAGACATTCATGACGGTTTCGAATCCTCCTGCGCGGGTAGGGCGGCGGAAGCCAGTGGCGCTGGGCGTTGCGGCCGCAGGCGAAGGAAGATCATCAGCGCGCCGGCGGCGAACGCCACGATCGGCATCACCCAGACCATCCAGTTGAAGCCTTCTGCCTTGGGCTCGAGGCGGATGAACTCGCCGTAGGAGCGTTCGAACGCGGCGATCACCTGGTCTTCGGAATAACCGAGGGCGATCATCCGGCGGACCTCCGCTTTGAGATCGACCGCGGAGGAGGACGGGGAGTCGGCCACCGACAGGCCCTGGCAGACCGGGCAACGCATCAGGGAGGCGACCTCCTCCGTGGCGCGGTCGAGCGCCGCGCCCGAGAGCGGCGGCCCCGCAGGGGCTTCGTTCGCGCTCGCGGTCGTCGGAGGGGTGAGCGGCAGGGGCGCTCCGGCTCCGGAGCCAGGTCCCTGGGCAGAGGCAGCGCCGGGCAGCCCGGCGCCGAGCGCCAGCAGAATCAGCCAGAAGACACGAGCGGGCAGCCTTCGGGAAGCACTCATAGCATCGCCCCCAGAGAGCGGTTGAGGCCGTCGAAGGTCACCATACCGGTGACCTTCTCGTGGACATTCCCCTGGGCATCGATCAGAAAGGTCTCGGGCACACCGTAGACGCCGAACTGGATGGCGGTGCGCGAATCGGGGTCGACCAGCGCCGGACCCCAGCTGCCGCGCTGGCGTTCGTAGGCGCGAATCGCCTCGGGAGTGTCCTGATAGATGACGCTCAAGAATCGCACCCGCCCGGCATAGCGCCGCGCCAGGGCGGCGAAGATCGGATTCTCCGCTGCGCACGGCTGACACCATGTCGCCCAGAAATTGAGGACCACCGGTTGGCCGCGCAGCTCCGCGAGCCGGATCGTCCGGCCGTCGAGGTCGTTGAGGGCGAACTCCGGCGCCGGGCGCCCGATGAGCGGCGAGATCACCTCGCGCGGGTCGTGCCGCAGCCCCGAAGCCAGCATGACGAGCAGCGGAGCGACCAGGAGCAGGCCGACGAGAAGGACCTTGCGGTTCATGCGGTGGTCCCTGCGACCGGCGCCACGACGGGCTCCCGATCGTCCTCCCGGCGCGAGAAGCGCAGGCGGGCGGGCAGCAGGCACATGGCCGTGCCGGCGGTGATGATGAAGACGCCGATCCAGATCCAGACGACGGCCGGAGTCACGATGGCCCGCATGCCGATGCTGCCGTCCGTGCCGACGTTCATCAGCGAGAGGTAGAGATCGTGGCCGATCGAGGTGCGGACTGCCGGCGTTCCGATCGGCTCCATGCGGGTGTCGTAGCGGTTCAAGGCGGGTTCGAGTGTGCCGCCGTCCTTGCCGTCGCGGGTGATCCGCATCACGGCGCGATCCGAAATTCGATGCGGCTCCGGGCGCGAGTCCACCTTCTCGTAGGTGAGCGCGTAGCCCGCGACGGTCATCGATTCTCCGGGACGCATCGTCGCTTCGGCAGCCACCTGGTAGGAGGACGAGACGGCGATCGCGACGAAGGTCACGACCACTCCGAGATGGGCGAGGTAGGCGCCGTAGCGACGCGCTCCCCGCCGGACGGCCTCGCCGACGGCATCGGTCCAGGGCTCGTCTTCGCGACGCCTGCGGGTCAGGCGCAACCCCTGGTCGAAATTGACCCAGATGGCGTAGCCGGCGAGCGCGCCGGTCAGGAGCACCCCCCAGCTGCGGCCGCCGAGGGCGAAGGTCGCGAGCAGGCCCGCGATCGCGGCCGGAATCGGAAAGAGCAGCGCGCGGCGGACGTTCTGATGGTCGGCCCGGCCCCACGGCAGCGCCGGCCCGATGCCGATGAGCAACAGCAACCCGAGACTGATCGGAATCGCCATGCGGTTGAAGTAGGGCTCGCCGACGCTGACCTTGACGCCGCGCACGAGCTCGGCGGCGATCGGGAAGAGCGTTCCGACCAGGACCGTGAACATGAACACCAGAAGCAGGAGGTTGTTGACCAGGAAGGCGCCCTCGCGCGTCCACAGCGTTTCGCGGTCGGGATCCGAAGCGAGGGTGTCCATGCGCATGGCGAGCACCACGACGGAGGCGACGAGGCAGAAGCCGAGGAAGGCGAGGAACGCGGGCCCGATCGGCGTCTGGGTGAACGAATGCACCGAATTGACCACACCGGAACGGGTGAGGAAGGTGCCGAGGATCGTCAACAGGAAGGTCACGACGACGAGAATGACCGTCCAGGCGCGCAGCGTCCCCTTCCTCTGCAGGACCAGCGCGGAATGGACGGCGGCGATGGCGGTGAGCCAGGGCAGGAAGGAGGCGTTCTCCACCGGATCCCACGCCCAGTAGCCGCCCCACCCGAGCACCTCGTACGACCACCAGCCGCCGAGCATCACGCCCATCGTCAGGAACGCCGTCGGGACGAGCAGCCAGCTGCGCAGCGAACGGATCCAGTCGCGGTCGAGACGGCCGGCGAAGAGCGCCGCCATGGCGATCGCGAACGGCACGCTCATGCCGACGTAGCCGAGATAGAGCATCGGCGGATGGATGATCATCAGTGGGTGGTTCTGGAGCAGCGGATTCGGCCCCGGACCGTCGGTCGGGACCGGCGGTGGCGTCGGCGCGAACGGGTCGGCGGGCCCGGCGATGAGGAAGGTGAAGAAGATCCCGACCACGAAGAGCGTCCCGAGCATGTAGCCCAACTGGTCGGGCGCGCTCTTGCGCAGGTGGAAGGCCGCCCCGGCGGTGAAGGCCCCGAGGACCAGGCCCCAGAAGAGGATCGAGCCGTCGAGCGACGACCAGAGCGAGACGATGGTGATGTGCAGCGGCGTCGCGAGCGACCCGACCTGCGCCACATAGGAGACCGAGAACTCGTGGGCGACGAGGGCGTAGATCATCAGCCCGGTCGCGAGCGTCATCATGACCGCGTAGAGGTAGGCGAAGAGGCGGGCACGCGCGACCCCGGAAGCCGAGCGTCGCTGGGCAGCGGCGAAGCTCATCACGGCGCCGCTGGTCGCGAGCAGGAGCGCCGCCAGCACGACGGCCCGGCCGAGAATGGAGATCATCGGGGGCTCTCGGGCTCGAGGGTCTCGGCAAGTTCCTTGACCGACCGGGAATCGCTCTTGCCGGGTGCCTGGTACTCGTTGTCGTGCTTGATCATCAGGCGGTCGGTCGCGAAGGTGCCGTCGGCCTGGAGCGCCCCTTCGACGACTACGCCGATCCCTTCGCGGAACATCGCCGGCGGGACCGCCGTGGTCGAAACGACGACCGTCTCCGCACCGTCGGTCATCTTGAACTTGAGGCCGAGGCCGCCCTCCCCGGTCTCGATCGACCCGGGGGCGACGAGGCCGCCGAGACGGATCGTGGCGCCTTCCGCCTTGCCGCCGTGGGCCCGCAACTCGGTTGGGCTCCAGTAGTAGACGAGGCTCTTACCGAGGCCGCCCAGGGCAAGGAAACCGAAAGTCCCGGCGGCGATGAGGATGGCCGCCAGCGCCAGAAGCCGGTGGCGCCGGACTTCCGCCCGGGACTTTTTCGACGCGCGCGCGGCATCTGCGGCCGACCCGGCCGGTGGCACCGTCGATGGGGCCTGCTCGTTCTCGTCGGTCATGACTTGCCCTCCTTCTCGTGCTGCTGTCGCGTCCGCCGGAGGAGACTCCAGGTATAGGCAACCAGGCCGACGGCGGTGATGCTGTAGGCGGCGATGACGAAGTTCCAACCGCCGACGATGACTCCTGCGGGGGTGTTTTCAAGCATGCGGCACCTCGATCATGGACGCGCGCTCCGGCAGCGCGGTTTCCGTGCTGCGCCGCCGGGCGAGCTCGAGGCGGGCACGGCGGACGATGAACCAGGTGGCGGCCAGGGCGAGGCCGATGGCGTTCAGCCGCAGCGGCAGCACCATAGCTGGATCTACGGTGGCGGGCGAAGACTGGATCTGATGCAGGCTCCGCCACCAGCGCACGCAGAAGTAAACGAGCGGCACGTCGACGTACGCGACGATCGCGGCCACCGCCGTCAGGCTCGCCCTGCGGTCCGACCCGGAGGCGAACGAGCGCAGGGAGAGGACACCGATGAAGAGCAGAAGGAGAACCAGGGAGGTCGTGAGCCGGACGTCCCAGTCCCACCAGACGCCCCAGGTCGCCCGACCCCAGAGCGACCCCTGGATGAGCAGCAGGGCGTTCAACACCACCCCGGCCTCGGCCGCGGCGACGAGCGTCGCGTCCCAGCGTTCCCTGCCGGTCCACAGCGAGCCGATGGCCGAGATGAAGGCGCAGGTGAAGCAGAGCAGCGCCGCCCAGGCGGTCGGCACATGCACGTACATGATGCGTTGGACGTCGCCCATATGGCGTTCGGCCGGCGCCAGGAAGAGTCCGATGTACGAGCCGGCGAGGACGAGGGCGACGGCGGCGAGCCCCACCCAGTGCTCCCGCGGCCAGCGCGCTTGCGAAATGCCACGATTCACGGTTCAGCCCTCCTCGATGACGAACGGGAAGAGAATCCCGCCCAGGGACCAGTAGATCAGGTCGAAACAGAGCAGCAGCAAGGCCCACGAGCGCATCTGCCCCATCGGATCGCCGGTCAGGACGAGGGCCAACGCCTTGCACGAGGCCATCAGCACCGGAACCACGAGCGGAAAGAGCAGCAGTGGCAGGAGGACGTCGCGGCTCCGCAGCTGCGCGGTCATGGCGGCGTAGAGTGTTCCGGGCGCCGAAAGTCCGGCAGCGGCCAGGCCCCAGATGAGGAAGAAGCTGCCGACATTCGCCGGCTCGAGCTCGACGCCGTACAGCACGACGCCAAACAGCGACAGGCCGGGCGCGAGCATCGCCAGCGAGATCGTGTTGGCGATCGCCTTGCTGTAGAAGACGGCGCCCGGCCGCACGGGCAGCAGCAGGATCCCTTCGAGGGCGCGGCGCTCGTGCTCGATCCGAAAGCTCTCGGCGAGCGCCAGGGTCGACGACAGCAGCAAGGCGATGACCAGGAAGCCGGCGGCCCCGGCGGTCAGGGCTTTCGAGTCCGGCCCGACGGCGATCGAGAAGACCACCAGCGACAGCAGGCCGAAAACGCCGACGGCAACGAGACGTGCTTTGGCCCGCCACTCGAGCCGGAGGTCTTTGGCGAGGAGCGTCAGCGTCTGGCTCCGGAGCTCGCTCATACGGCCCCCGCGGGCGCGGCGATCCCGGACAGAACACCCGGGAGATCGCGGGCGGCGCCCTGCCAGGTCATCTGGCCGCGGGCGAGCAGCACGGCCCGGTCGGCGATCCGCGAGGCCCGTTCCAGGTTGTGCGAGGCGATCACCACGGTCTTGCCTGCCTTGCGGTCGGCGGCGATCCAGTCGGCGACCAGGTCCTGTCCGGCGGCGTCGAGCGCCGCGAACGGTTCGTCCAGAAGTACCAGGGCGGAATCTTCGAGCCGCACCCGGGCGAAGGTGAGACGTTTCTGCATGCCGGCGGAGAAACCGGCCACGACGGTGTCACTCTCGGACTCGAGGCCGACCTCCGCGAGACGCGCCCGCAGCTCCGCGTCGCTCGTCGGGCGGCCGAGAAGCCGCGCCCACAGGCGGACGGTCTCGAGCGCGGTGAGAGGCTCATAGAGATAGGAGGCATGCGAGAGCAGGGAGACATTTCGGCGCCATCCGAACGGATCGGATGCGAGGCTCTTGCCAAAGACCTCGAGCTCGCCGACCGTCGGGCGCAGGAGTCCAGCCAGCAGTCGCAGAAAGGTCGTCTTGCCCGAGCCGTTGGGGCCGGCGATGAGCAGCACCTCGCCACTGGGGGCGTCGAGGTCGAGATGCGCGAGCGCCCACTTCTGCCCGTACCGGCGGGACAGATCGCGGGCGCGGAACGCCGTGGGTGGCGTCTCGGATCCTGCGTCGGCGGCAGTCACAGCGGCTGCGAATCCGGGCGGGCGAGGCGGCGTGCCGACAGGGAGGGAGCAGGGCGCATGAGGCTCCGTACGATACCGCAGCTGCGGGGTGAACCTTCCCACCCTGGCAGCCGGCGTCAGGCCGGCATCGGGCATCGGAAACGCCCCCTAGAGCCGATAGCCGAGCTGCAGGAAGAGCCGCTCGCCCTCGAGGTCGTCGCCCGTGGCCGACTCGAACTCGCCGAGCAGGTAGAACCGCCGTCCGAGCTGGAGCGTGCCGGAAAGGCGCAGCCACCGGTTCTCCCGGACTTCGCGTGTCGCCAGGAGCTCGGTGCTGGAAGTCCCGAAGGTGAGCTCGAGGTCGTGGCCGCTGCGAAAGTACTTCTGGATCCGCAGGCCGGCGCGAAAGCCCTCCGAGGTGTCACCGGAGAAACCCGAGTAATCCGCCCCGATGAGCATGTTCCAGTTGAAGACATTGCTGTGGTAGACGTTGGCGTTGTAGGTGAGGCTGCGATCCGGACTTCCCTGCTTCCAGCGCTGGCCGGCCGAGAAGTTTCCCCGCACGGACTTGGCGGAGCCCAGGTAGGCCGTGACGCGGTAGCCCTCCCGCAGCGAGTTGTCGAACAGTTCTTCGGGAGTGAAGCGGTCGTCGAGAGTGAGGATCTGCCGCGACTGGTCGTAGCTCACACCGAAGCGCACCGCCTTCGAGACGCTGTAGCTGCCGGAGAACAGGACGTTGCTCAACTGGCTGCTGTTGGCGTTCGGACGATCCTCCCACTTGTGGCCCAGATCGAACTCGGCGCGCTCGTAGAGCGACCAGCGGCTGCCCGAACCCTGCCGACCGTAGAAGGAGAGGTACTCCCGGTTGGCCTCGCCGCCCAGGTAGTCGCCGATCGCTTCGAGCAGGTACTCGGCGTAGAACGGTTTCCCGACCGTCTGGTCCAGCCAGTGCACGAAGCCGCCATAGGCGCGACCGGGGCTCGCGAAGTCGATCTGATCGCCGTTCGAGCGCGAGCCGTAGAACGCTCCGAGGCTGAACCGCCGGGTGGCGTGAAACTCGCCAACCCCGCCGTCGAGGTAGTCGAAGCCGACCAGCGGACCGGAGATCAGCCGGCCGACCTGGTAGGTGAAACGGGCCTCCGGCGGCTCGTAGGAGAGTGTCGCTTCGTAGAGACGGTCGTTGTCGCGCGACTCCGTCCCGCCGGAGGAAAGCTGGATCTGCTCGCGGCTGGCGGTGCCGCGGAGCCGGAAGTCGAACTTGCTGCCGCCCAGATGGCCGGCGTAGATGTTGATCAGCGCCGACTCCTGGTTGAAGTCGCGGCCGGCCGGACCGCCGTCGCGGAAGCCCTGATACCGCAAGGCGATCGAGCCGGAGTAGTCGGTGTGTTCCGCGGGGTCCCACCCCGGCGGCTTGCCGCCCTTGCCTTGGCCGCCGGGCGCTGAGGTGCCGCCGCCCGCCGCGGCCGTGGCCGCCCCATCCTCGGCCGCCGCCGCCATGGCCGAGGCCGGCAACGGGCCCGGGATCACGAGGTCGCCGACCTCGATCGCGGCCTTCGTCTCGATGATCGTGCACGAGGCCGAGCGGCTGGCGATGAAGGCGATCTCGAGCTCGGCAATGTCGGCCGCGACGCCGGAAGCGGCATCCGGGCGCACCACCTTGACGCGTTGGCCGGCCGCCAGGCCGGCGAGGCGCCCGGCATCGAGAAAGATCTCTTCGGCGAGCACCTGGCGGACCCGGATCGGTTGCGCCTTCTCGGGCACGGCAGTTTCGGCAGCGGGCGCGGGAGCGGGAGCGACAGGCTCCTGCGACGCCGGCGCCGGCTCCGGCGCCGGCGCCGGCGCGACTTCGAGTGGTCGCACGCGGTCTCCTTGCGTGATCGGCCGGATCTCGCGATCGATCCGGCAGGTCGCCGAGTGCTCGCCCATCAGTACGACCTCGAGCTCGCCGATCACCTGACTTCCGCGCTCGACGACGAGGCGATCTCCGACCGCCACCGGCTGCGAGTCGACGAGCGAGATGTCGACCGCTCCGCGCAGGACACGGCGCACGATCATCGTCTGGTTGCCCGGGTGTTCGACCGCGAAGGCGGCCTTCGGATCGGCGCCTGAGGAGGCGGCGGCGCGCGTTGCGCCCGACGCGCCGGACGCCGGGGCCGGGGCGCTGCCCGGCACGGCCAGCCGAACCAGGTCGCCGCCGGCGATCGCGCCGCTCATGCGCTCGATCCGGCACGAAGCCTTGTGGTTGCCGAGCATGGTGACTTCGAGATCTGCCAGCTTGACGCCGTCGCGTTCCACGACGAGACGCGTGCCGATCGCGAGGCGCTCCGTGCCCGGGACGTCGACGTCGACCCGTCCGGCGACGACGCGCGCCACGGTCATCGGCCGAGAAGCCGTGCCGCCCTGGGCCGCGGCGAGCGCAGCGAAAGAGAAGAGGCAGAGCAGGAACGACACCAGTGTTGTGTGTCGAGTCGGGCGCCGGGCCGCGCGCGAAGCGGCGGCCGGAGAAGCGTGGAAGTCCGTCATCGGTGAGTTGGCTCTCGGGTCGTTCGTGCCGCTCAATCGCGGCCTTGCGGGTGACACTGGTAACAGGCCTGGCTCTGGTAGATGTAGCCGCCGACCTCACTGTGGTCGTTGTTGGTCTGGTTCTGGCTGTGTTCGTGACAGAGGATGCACTCGAAGACGCCGAAATTGCCCGGACTCACGTGGCAGGAGGCGCAGGGGAGCTGATGGTTCCCCGAAGTGATCGGGAAGTAGGTCGAGTGATTGAAGCTCGACGGTTCCCAGGCGGTCGTGCTGTGGCAGTTCTCGCAGGTGGTCGGGAAGCCGGCGCTCCCGTGGTCGGGGTCGTTGGTGCCGTTGTAGTCGCTCTGATGACAGGCGAAGCACTGGCTCGGGGTTCCCGAGTAGCCTCCGGCGTGGCACTCGAGGCAGCTCGCTCCGGCGTGGGCGCCGGTGAGCGGGAAGCCGGTCGAGGCATGGTTGAAGCTCGCCGGCTGCCATCCGGTCTCGGAGTGACAGTTCTGGCAGGTGTTCGGGAAGCCGGTGTGCGGCGGGTTCCCCGCCCCGTTGAAGTCGGACTGATGGCAGGAGAAGCAGGCCGTCGGCGTCCCCGAGTAGCCGCCGCTGTGACAGTCGAGGCAGGCCGTGGCGAGGTGCGCGCCGCGCAGCGGGAAGCCGGTGGTCGCGTGGTTGAAGCTCGCCGGCTCCCAGGCGGAGACGCCGTGGCAGTCCTGGCAGCTGTGCGGGAAGCCGGTGTGGCTGGGATCGTTGGCGCCGTTGTAGTCGGTCTGGTGACACGAGAAACAGTCGGTGGGTGTTCCCGGATAGCCGTTCTGGTGGCACTGGGTGCACGCGGCGGAGCGGTGGGCGCCGTTCAACGGGAAGCCGGTCGCGTTGTGATCGAAGCTCGCCGGCTGCCAGGCGGTCACGCTGTGGCAGTTCTGACAGGTGTTCGGGAAGCCGGCGTGGCTGGGATTGTCGGCGCCGTTGTAGTCGGACTGGTGACACGAGAAACAGTCGGTGGGCGTCCCCGGATAGCCGTTCTGGTGACACTGGGTGCACGAGGCGGAGCGGTGGGCGCCGTTCAGGGGGAAGCCGGTGGCGTTGTGGTCGAAGCTCGCCGGCTGCCAGGCGGTCACGCTGTGGCAGTTCTGACAGGTGTTCGGGAAGCCGGCGTGGCTGGGATTGTTGGCGCCGGTGAAGTCGGTCTGATGACAGGAGAAGCAGTCCGAGGGCGTTCCGGCGTAGCCGTTGCGGTGACACGA
>JAGPDF010000008.1:58077-77458 GCA_018057705.1 Thermoanaerobaculia bacterium
ACGCCGTGGCAGTCCTGGCAGGTGTTCGGGAAGCCGCTGTGGCTGGGATTGCTGGCGCCGGTGAAGTCGGTCTGATGGCAGGAGAAGCAGTCCGAGGGCGTTCCGGCGTAGCCGTTGCGGTGGCACGAGGTGCAGGAGGCCGAGCGGTGAGCGCCGTTCAGCTGGAAGCCGGTCGAGTTGTGGTCGAAGTTCGCCGGCTGCCAGGCGGAGACGCCGTGGCAGTCCTGGCAGGAGTTCGGGAAGCCGGTGTGACTCGGGTTGCTGGCGCCAGTGAAGTCGCTCTGGTGGCAGGAGAAGCAGTCGCTGGGCGTGCCGGCGTACCCGGTGCGGTGACACGAGGTGCAGGAGGCCGAGCGATGCGCGCCGTTCAACTGGAAGCCGGTCGCGTTGTGGTCGAAGCTGGCCGGTTGCCAGGCGGAGACGCCGTGGCAGTCCTGGCAGGAGTTCGGGAAGCCGCTGTGGCTGGGGTTCCTCGCGCCAGTGAAGTCGCTCTGATGACAGGAGAAGCACTCCGAGGGCGTCCCGGCGTAGCCCGCGCGATGGCACGAGGTGCAGGAGGCCGAGCGATGCGCGCCGTTCAACTGGAAACCGGTGGCGTTGTGGTCGAAGGTCGCCGGCTGCCAGGCGGAGACGCCGTGGCAGTCCTGGCAGGAGTTCGGGAAGCCGCTGTGACTGGGATTGCTGGCGCCGGTGAAATCACTCTGATGGCAAGAGAAGCAGTCGCTGGGCGTGCCGGCGTACCCGGTGCGGTGGCAGCTCGCGCACTCGGTGGAGCGGTGGGCGCCGTTCAACTGGAAGCCGGTGGCGTTGTGATCGAAGAGCGCCGGCTGCCAGGCGGTGACGCCGTGGCATTCGCGACAGGTGTTCGGAAAGCCGGCGTGCACGGGATTGCGGGCGCTGGTGAAGTCGGTCTGATGACAGGAGAAGCATTCGGTCGGAGTCCCGGCGTAGCCCGTGCGGTGGCAGGTCGTGCACTCGACGGTGCGGTGGGCGCCGAGCAGCTGGAAGCCGGTCTGGTTGTGATCGAAGGTCGCCGGTTGCCAGGCCGAGACGCCGTGGCAGTCCTGGCAAGTGTTGGCGAAGCCGGCGTGCACGGGGTTGCGGGCACTGGAGAAGTCGTTCTGATGGCAGGAGAAGCACTCGGTTGGTGTGGCGGTGTAGCCGTTGCGGTGACAGGAGACACAGTCGACCGAACGATGAGCGCCGTTCAGCTGGAAAGTGGTCCGGTTGTGATCGAAAGTCGCCGGTTGCCAGGCCGAAACGCCGTGGCAGGTCTTGCACGCGGTGGAGAACCCCGTGTGGCTCGGGCGGGTCGCGCGCCGGAACGCCGGCTCATGGCAGGCGAAGCAGTCGGCCTTCGCCTTGGCCGCGGCGAAGTCGAGCGTCGCGTGGCAGCTCTTGCAGGAAGCGCCCGCATGCGCGCCGGCGAGATCGAAGCCGGTCGTCGCGTGCTTCCACGGCAGCGGTGACTGGAGCTCGGTCCAGTCCTCCATCGAGTGGCACTCGGTGCACGCGATCTTGATCGCGCCGTGCGGGCTGTCGGAGGCGGACTGGGCGGCGAGAGGGGTGAGCGGGAGGAGCGCCGCGATGCCGCACAGGATCGCAGTCCGGCGCGCGACGGCTCGCAGGGGGGACGAGGTTCTCCGCGGGAGCTGGAGCTGCGCACGATTCATCCCGGCATCTTGTAGCGACAGCGATGAACCCACTATGAATGCGGGCATTCCCGCTTTGTAGAAAATTGCCAGAGTTGTGAACGGGACATGAACGAGGGCTGCGCGATGCCGTCCGCGCTCACTCCCGACCGCGCGGATGACACTGGTAACAGGCCCGGCTCTCGTAGACGTAGCCGCCGACCTCGCGGTGCTCCGGGTTGGTCTCGCCCTGGCTGTGCTCGTGGCAGAGGACGCACTCGAAGTGACTGTAGTTCCCCGAGCTCACGTGGCACGAGGAGCACGGCAGGTCATGGCGTCCCGAGGCGATCGGAAAGAAGCTCTCGTGATCGAAGGTCGCCGGCGTCCACCCGTTCACGCCGTGGCAATCCTCGCAACTGGTCGGGAATCCCGCCGTGGCGTGATTCGGATTGCGCGTCGCGTTGTATTCGCCCTGATGGCAGGAGAAACAGGCGGAGGGCGTTCCGGAGTAGCCGTTGCGGTGGCACGACGTGCAGGCGGCGGAACGGTGCGCGCCGGTGAGCGGGAAGCCGGTCGTCGCGTGATCGAAGCTCGCCGGCTGCCAGGCGGTCACGCTGTGGCAGTTCTGGCAGGTGGTCGGGAAGCCCGTGTGGCTGGGGTTCGAGGCGCCGTTGTAGTCGCTCTGATGACAGGACAGGCAGTCCGAGGGCGTGCCGGCATAGCCGTTCCTGTGGCAGGAGGTGCAGGCCACCGAGCGGTGCGCCCCGTTCAGCTGGAAGCCCGTGCTGTTGTGATCGAAGCTCGCCGGTTGCCAGGCGGAAGCGGAGTGACAGTTCTGGCAGGAGGTCGGGAAGCCCGAGTGGCTCGGGTTGCGGGCGCCGTTGTAGGCGCTCTGATGACAGGAGACGCAGTCCGCGGGCGTACCGGCGTAGCCGCTGGCGTGGCAGGAGGTGCAGGCGGCAGCGGCGTGCGCGCCGGCGAGCTGGAAGCCGGTGGCGTTGTGATTGAACGTCGCCGGCTGCCAGGCGGAGACGCCGTGGCAGTCCTGGCACGAAGTGGGGAAGCCTTCGTGGCTCGGGTTACGGGCGCCGTTGTAGGCGCTCTGATGACAGGAAAAGCAGTCCGCGGGCGTGCCGGCGTAGCCGTTGCGATGGCAGGCGGCGCAGCTGGTCGAACGGTGCGCGCCGGTGAGCGGGAAGCCGGAGTTGTCGTGGTCGAAGAGCGCCGGTTGCCAGGCGGTGAAGCCGTGACAATCACGGCACGTGTTGGGAAAACCGACGTGGCTCGGCTCGGTCGCGCTGGTGAAATCGGTCTGGTGGCAGGAGAAGCACTCGGACGGCGTGCCGGCGTACCCGGTGCGGTGGCAGGTCGTGCATTCGACGGTGCGGTGGGCGCCGACGAGCTGGAACCCGGTCTGGTTGTGATCGAAGATCGCCGGCTGCCAGGAGGCGACGCCGTGGCAGTCCTCGCAACTGGTCGCAAAGCCGGCGTGCACGGGATTGCGGGCGCCACTGAAGTCCCGTTGATGACAGCTCCAGCAGTCGGAGGGCGTCGCCGTATAGCCGTTGCGATGACACGAAACACAGTCGAGCGAGCGATGCGCGCCGTTCAGCGGAAACGGGGTCCGGTTGTGATCGAAGGTCGCCGGCTGCCAGGCGGCCACGCCGTGGCAGGTCTTGCAGGCGGTGGGGAAGCCGGTGTGGCTGGGTCGCGTGGCGCGGCGGAACGCCGGTTCGTGGCAGGCGAAGCAGTCGGACTTTCCCTTCTCTTTGGCGAAGTCGAGCGTGGCGTGGCAGAGCCTGCAGGCGGTGTCGGCGTGCGCACCGGCGAGATCGAAGCCGGTCGCCCCGTGCCGGTAGGGAAGCGGCGACTGGAGGGGTGTCCAACCCGCCGTCGAATGACACTCGGTACATTCGGCCGCGAGCGCGCCGTGGGGGCTCGCCGATCCGGCCTGCCCCAGGATCGGTACGGCGGTGAGGAGAGCGAGGCAGGCGACCCAGCCGGCGAGAGTGCGGAGCGTTGTGGCGGGATCGGGCGCGGTGCGAAGGCGTCGCGATGTCCGGCGAGAGCGCGCAGAGTCCTGGCTGTCCATTCCGCCATGCTTTCGCAGCAGAGGTGAACAGGATGTGAACGCCGCCAGCGTCGCGGCGTCGACGCCCCGGCTCAGGGGCGGATGCGGCCGAGGCGCTCGAGGCGTGCGAGGTGGGCCAGGATCTGGCGCTCGGCGAGCGGAAAGACCGCGGCGGCGATCTCCGGATAGACGCGCGGGATCATCGCCTGCGGCTCGCGCACGCCGGCCTCCCAGCAGGCGAAGATCTGTGCCTCGCGGGCCAGGCGGTGGTCGCGATACTCAGTGAGCTTGGTGACGCTGTCGAGCAACGGCGCGCCGTGACTCACGAAGAGCGTCCGCGGCGCGAGCTCGCGCAGGCGGTCGAGCGACGCGAGGTAGAGGTCCATGTCGCCCTCGGGCGGATCGATGACGATGGTTCCGAAGCCGGCGACCATATCGCCGGCGATGAGATCGCCGGTCGCCTCGACCTCGAAGCAGAGGTGGCCGCCGGTATGTCCCGGGGTGTGATGGACACGCAGCGCGAACGGCGGTGTCCCCTCGAGCGCGACCCGCTGCCCGCCGTGCAGCCAGCCGTCGAGGGCGATGCCGCGGCTGCGCAGCCGCTCCGCGGTGAGCGGATGGCCGAACACCGGCACCCCGAGCGCCCGGCGGAGCATCTCGACGCCGCCGACATGGTCGGGATGATGATGGGTGAGCCAGATCGCCCCCACCTTGCGTCCGAGTTGCGCTGTCGCGGCCTCGAGCGCCGCGAGCAGGCGCTGGTTCTCCCCTTCGAATGGCGATCCTGGATCGACGAGCACGCACTCGGCCGTGCCCAGCAGGTAGGTGTTGGTGTGCGCCGCGGGCGGCAGGGTCGCCGCGGCGAGCGGAAAGAGCACGATGCCCGAGCGCAGCTCGATACGGCGCAACGGCCCGAGGTTCGCCTCCGAAGTGTCGAGCAGCCGGGCCCCGGCGGTCTCGGGGCTCTCCTCGGCGAGAACTCGGAGCAGATGGAGGATCGGCGGCGCGGCGAGCGCATGCCCGGCGTCGAGACGGTCGAGGGCGGCGCGCGGTGGAATCCACTCGCCCTCCTCGCTCTCCGGAGGAATGACCCGCGGCTGGCCGTCCTCGGCGCGCCATTCGAGGAGGAAGAACCGGTTGTCGAACCGCGCCGGCGAAAACGGCGGCGTGAGCCAGCGCCCGGCAAAGCGCAGGCGGGAGGCATCGAGCGCGAGGCCGTTCTTCTCGAGCCAGGGGCCGAGCGACTTCTCGCCGGCCAGTTGAGTCCGGCGAACCTCGGAAACCGGGAAACTCGTGACAGTTACCTGATTTCCGCCACCGCTATGAGAGCTCTTCGATCCCGCGTGCCGCGCGGAAATCAGGTAACTGTCACGAATTTCCCCTGCTGCCGGACAGGCGATGAGGACACCTGTCTCTTCGAACAGCTCGCGCAGCGCACAGGCGACGAGGCCGGGAACCAGATCCGGCTCACTCGGCGACCCCTCCGCGTCGGCGTTCGCCGGGGTCCAGCCCTGCGGCGAGAGCCCCTGCGGCATGCCGGCGACCGGCAAGTCGGCATCGCCTCGTTCGAGCCCGCCGCCAGGAAAGGCGTGCCAGCCGCCCATGAACGGCAGCACCTCGCCGCGCTGCAGCCAGAAGAGCTCGAGCTCGCCCTCGGGGCGGCGCCTGTAGAGCACGACGGCGGCCGAGGGCCGCGCCGGCCGGGGCGCGGCCAGCTCGCCGCCAGCTGCGGCCAGCACCTTCTCGTAGAGGCCCCCGCTGGTCACGGCTTGGCGTCGTGTCCGGCGAAGCTCTTCTCACCGGCCTCGATGCGCAGCGGCAGGCGGTTTTCGCGCGGCGGCAGCGGACAGGTGGCGTAGGGCGTGAAGACGCACGGCGGGTTGTAGGCGCGGTTGAAGTCGAGCTCCACCCGGCCTCCCTGCGGCGGATCGGTGTAGAGAAAACGCCCGCCGCCGTAAGTCTCGCGCCCGTTGGTCTTGTCGCCGAAGACGAGGAAGAGCCGGCCATCGCCGGTGTCGTCGAGCGCCAGCAGGCGGTGCTCCTGGCCGTCCACCGTGAAGACGACGTGGCCCGGCGACAGGATCGGCTCGTCGAAGCCGAGCGCGTTCGGAATCGGAATCTCCTTGACCTCGGCCGCGGCCTCGAAGCGCCCGGCGATCTTCCACTTGCGGTCGAGGGGGAAGTAGTCGAGGCCGCGAAACGCCTTGAGGGTCGCGGCCGCACTGTCCTTCACCCGGATGCCGAGCCGTTCCCCGCGCCGAATGGCGTAGAAGGAGAGGCTGCCGTGCTCGAGCAGGGTCGGGGCGGCGTCGCCCTGGGCGTCGGCGTCGGAGACCAGGGCGAGGGTCGTTACCGGGGCGCCCTGGTGGGTGATCGCGACGCCCTTCTCGGCGCGGAACTCGAGTTTGTGCTGCGCTCCCGTGCCGGTGAGGCGCAGGGTTCCGAGCCGCGCTGGCGCCTTGCCGACGGGCAGGGGGACGCCGCTCTTCGGGTCGCTGCCGATGCTGTTGTCCCCTTCCTTCAGCCACCCCAGGCCGACCAGCGTGAGCCAGCCGTCGGGCCTCTGGAGTCGCTCGAAACGGTTCTGCTTCCAGGCGGCGACCTCCTCCTCCCAGGTCGGCGCCTTCTGGGACGGAACTGGGGGGGCTGCCTGGGAGCTGGCGCTGGCTGCGGCGACGAAAGCGAGGAACAGGCAGAAGGCCGGGACGGTGCGCGTCATGGTCGGAGGATCTCCCGCTCGAAGACTACTTCAACAGGCGCGGGAGCAAGGACGGGACGCGCCGCCTGTGCTCCCGGTAGGCGTCGCCGAACGCGCGCTCGAGGTCGCGCTCTTCGAAAGCCAGGCCGACGAAGAGATAGATCGTCAGGACTCCGACGAGCAGCAGGCGACCCTGGCTCATCGTCGGGGTCGACCAGATGGCGAGGAGCGAGCCGGTATAGACCGGGTGGCGCACGTGGCGGTAGATGCCGCGGATCTCGAACGGTGGCGCCACATAGGGCACTCCTCGCGCCGCCGACAGGGACTGCCGGAGTCCGAAGAGGTGCGTGCTGTCGATGGTCGTGAGAGCCACGACGACGATTCCCCAGCCGGCCGCCTGGAGAACCCAGAGCGCCGCGCGGAGAGCTGCCCAGCTCGCCGGAAGGTCCCACACCGGCATCGGCAGCGGCTGCCAGACCCAGCAGATCAGACCCATTTGAAGGCCGGCGACGAGCGAGTAGAGGCTGCGCTCGAGCTCCGGCGGAAAGATCGCCGCGAGGCGAACTTTCACCGCCCGGCGCGCCAGGAGGCTGTGCACCACCGCGAAGGCGAGGAGCAAGGCCAGATCGACGGTCAGCGCGCGGCCCGGGAAGCCGGCGGCGGGGGACAGTCCGCTGTCGATTCCCTTCGGAACCAGGAGGTTGGCGAGGAAGCCGCCGAAGTAGAGCATCGACAGGAGCGACGCCAGGTAGCCGGCCAGGCCGAAGGCGAGATAATGCGGGCGCTGCATGGGGCGATTCTCTCCCATTCACCCACCCATCCGCGGTGGGGCGCGGTGGCGTAGGACAGAATGGAGGGAGCGCGCTGAAACCGCCGCCCGCAGCGCGCATCCAATCACTGCCATGAAAAGTCACCGCCTCCTCGCTCTCGTCCTGACCGCCGCCGTCGCGCTGGTTGCCGGTCCCTGGCTGCTTTCCGCCCTGCAACGTCCGGGTCCGAGCGCGCTCGCGGCCCTCGGTGCGGGGGAGCCGGCCACCGGCGCGGCGGCGACGCCGTCGGCTTCCAAGAAAGGAAAATCGATGTCGAACTTCGCCAAACCTTCGGACGCCGAGCTCAAGGCCCGACTCACTGCGCTGCAGTACGAGGTGACGCAGAAGGAGGGCACGGAGCCGTCGTTCCGCAACGAGTACTGGAACGAGAAGCGCGCCGGCATCTACGTCGACATTGTCTCCGGCGAGCCGCTCTTCTCGTCGCTCGACAAGTACGACTCCGGGACCGGCTGGCCGTCGTTCTCGAAGCCGATCGACTCCGGGAGTGTCGCGACCAAGACCGACAAGGGGCTGTTCATGACCCGGGTGGAGGTGCGCTCGAAGCAGGCCGATTCCCACCTCGGCCACGTCTTCGACGACGGTCCGGCCCCCACCGGCCTGCGCTACTGCATGAACTCCGCGGCGATGCGGTTCATTCCGGTCGAGAAGCTGATCGACGAAGGTTACGAACAGTACCTGCCCGCCTTCGAGAAGGCCGGCGCGCTGGCCAAGGACTCCGGCGAGCGCGAGACGGCGATCCTCGCCGGCGGCTGCTTCTGGGGCATGGAGGAGATCCTGCGCAGCATCCCCGGCGTCGTCGAGACCGAGGTCGGCTACACCGGCGGCACGGTCGCCAACGCCACCTACGCCATCGTGAAGAAGGGCGACTCCGGCCACGCCGAGGCGGTCAAGGTGATCTTCGACCCGCGGCGGATCTCGTTCGAGCAGCTCCTCGGCTGGTTCTTCCGCATGCACGACCCGACGACGAAGAACCGCCAGGGCAACGACATCGGCACGTCCTACCGTTCGTCGATCTTCTACACCAGCGCCGCGCAGCAGAAGACTGCCGCTGAGGTGCAGGCGCGCGTCGACCAATCCGGCAAGTGGAAGAACCCGGTGGTGACCGAGATCGTCCCGGCCGGGGACTTCTGGTCCGCCGAGGAGTACCACCAGGATTACCTGGTCAAGAACCCCGGCGGCTACACCTGTCACTACCTGCGCGACTGATCTGCGGGGACACTTCGCAGTGACACGTTCTTGCCCTCTGAGACGCGTGCTCGGGGTCCTGTCCGGCCCGTCTCCCATGGGTGCTCGCTGAAGAAGCGCTCCGCGCCCATGGCAGCCCTCGGTCCGGCCACCCCTCGTCGGTAAGGTCGAGAAAGAAGAAGTTTGCTTCTCGTACCGTGAGGGCGCTCTGGCGCTCGGGATCCAAAGTGGGCGACCACGCCTCAAATAGGAGCCCGCTTTGGATCCCGAGTGCCGGAGCGTCACGCCCAGCGCTGTTGGAGGGGCTCCCGGACCCTAACTTTCGACAGTGCCTGCGGCCCCGGGTGCGGACGGTAGACTTCCACGAATGAGCTCACGGGACCTTCTGCGCCGCGCAGCGGAGATTGCCAGCGATTACCTCGAGAGCCTGCCGGAACGTCCGGTGGGCAGCAAGGCGACGGTGGAGGAGATGCGCCGGGCGCTCGGCGGCGCGTTGCCGGAGGCGGGGGAAAACGCCGATTCGGTGCTCGAGATCCTGGCGCGCGCCGCCGATCCCGGCATCGTCGCGACCGCCGGGCCGCGCTACTTCGGATTCGTCGTCGGCGGCACCCTGCCGGTGACCGTCGCCGCCGACTGGCTGACCTCGACCTGGGACCAGAACGCCGGCCTGTTCGTCCTCTCGCCGGCGAACTCGGCCGCCGAGGAGACCGCCGGCGGCTGGCTGCGCGATCTCTTCGGCCTGCCTGACGGCGCGAGCGTCGGCTTCGTCACCGGCTGCCAGGCGGCCAACTTCGCGGCCCTGGCCGCCGCCCGCCACGCCCTTTCGCAGCGCTTCGGCTGGGATGTCGAGGCCCGCGGCCTTTACGGCGCGCCCGAGATCGAAGTCGTGGTCGGCGCGGAGGCGCACGTCACCGTCCACACCGCGCTGCAGATGCTCGGGCTGGGTCGCGAGCGGGTGCATCGCGTGGCGGTGGACGGCCAGGGGCGGATGCTCCCGGCGGACCTTCGGGCGACGCTCGCACCGCTCGCCGGACGCCCGACGCTGGTCTGTGCACAGGCCGGAAACATCAACACCGGGGCGTTCGATCCGCTCGCCGAGATCGCCGACCTCACGGCGCCACACGGTGCCTGGCTGCATGTCGACGGTGCCTTCGGACTGTGGGCCGGGACGAGCCCCGAGCTGCGCCACCACGTGCGCGGACTCGAGCTCGCCGACTCCTGGGCCACCGACGCCCACAAGTGGCTGAACGTCCCCTACGACAGCGGCCTGGTCTTCTGCGCCCATCCGGAGGCTCACCGCGCGGCGCTCACCGCCCACGCTGACTATCTCGAGCAGACCGCGGGCAAGGAGCGCGATCCGTTCGAATGGGCCCCCGAGTTCTCGCGCCGGGCGCGCGGCTTCACCGTCTGGGCGGCTCTGCGCCATCTCGGACAGCGCGGCGTCGCCGACCTCGTCGAGCGCTGCTGCCGCCACGCCCGCCGCTTTGCCGAGCTCCTGGCGACGCCGAGGCGCGTCGAGATCCTCAACGAGGTCGTGCTGAATCAGGTGCTGGTGCGCTTCACGCCGGCAGGTGAGGGGCCGGGAGAGTCGGGAGGGCCCGGCGCGGATGCCGCGGCGGGCGACGAGTACACGCGCGAGGTCATCCGTCGCGTTCAGGCGGACGGCACCTGCTGGCTCTCGGGGACAACCTGGCGAGGCCGGGCGGCGATGCGCATCTCGGTCTCCAACTGGTCGACCACGGAGTCGGATGTGGATCGCTCCGCCGCCGCCATCCGGCGCGCGGCAGGGCTCCCGGGCTGAATCGCTATCCCTGCGGACGCGCCTGCAGGAGCTTCCGGGTGTAGGGAATCAATCCCCCGGCATCCATGATGCCCTGACGCGCCGCGGGCATCTTCACCTGGGCGAAGGTTCTGCCGGACGTCCGGTTCACGACCTGGTCCGCGGTGAGCTCGAGCTCATCCCCCTCCTGGGCCTCGAGCTCCGGACACAGCACGACCTTGAGTCCGAGGTTGATGCTGTTCTGCAGGAAGATGCGCGCAATCGACTTCGCCACCACCGTGACCTCGTAGCCCTTGAGCGCCGAGCAGGCCTGCTCGCGGCTCGAGCCGCAGCCGAAGTTCTCCCCGCCGACGATGATGCTGCCGGCGGGAAACTCCCTGGCCTTCAGCCGGGCGTTGAACTCCGCGCGGTCGGAGAAGGCGAACTGCGGCGTCTCCGTCGGCAGGACGGTCGCCATGAAGCGCCCGGGATAGATGTCGTCGGTGCTGATGTCGTTGCCGAGCTGGATGATGACCTTGCCCATGAAGGACTCCTGACTCGCGGCGTTAGACGGTTCTGGGATCGGTGATGACGCCGGTGATGGCCGAGGCGGCGGCCACGGCCGGGCTGCACAGGTAGACCTCGGACTTCGGGTTGCCCATGCGGCCCTTGAAGTTGCGATTCGTCGTGCTGAGCGCGGTCTCGTTGTCGCCGAGCGCGCCCTCGTGCACGCCGAGGCAGGGCCCGCAGCCGGAGTTCATCACCACCGCGCCGGCTTTCATGAAGTCCTGGATGTAACCGTTTTCCAGCGCCTGCTGAAAGATCCGCCCCGAGGCCGGAAAGACCAGCATCCGGGTGCCGGTCGCGACCTTCTTGCCGCGCAGGATCGCCGCCGCCACGGCGAGATCGTCCAGGCGGCCGTTGGTGCAGCTGCCGATGACGATCTGCTGCACCTTCGTGCCGGCGACCGCGCTGACCGGCTTCACGTTGTCCACCATGTGGGGGCAGGCGATCTGTGGCTCGAGCCTCGAAACGTCGACCTCGACCGTGCGGACGTAGTGCGCATCGGCATCCGGCGCGACGCAGGGGATGGCCTCGGTCACGCCCGACTCCTCGCGCAGATAGCGCACGGTCTCTTCGTCGCCGGGGACGATGCCCGAGGTGGCGCCGGCCTCGACGCTCATGTTGCAGACGGCGATGCGCCCGCTGGTGCTCATCCGGCGAATCGTCTCGCCGTGGAACTCCAGCACCTTGTAGTTGGCACCCTGCGCGGTCAACGCGCCGATGATGTGGAGGATCAGGTCCTTGGCGCCCACCAACGGGGGGAACTCGCCGTTCACCACGATCTTGATGGTCGCGGGCACTTCGATGTTGACGGCGAAGCCCAGACTCCAGACCGAGGCCATCTCGGTGGCGCCGACGCCGAAGCTGAAGGCGCCCAGCGCGCCGTGCGTCGTGGTGTGGGAGTCCGTGCCCACGACGACATAGCCGGGGCGGACGTAGCCGTATTCGGGGAGGATCTGGTGGCAGATTCCTCCGACGTCGCCGCGGATGTCGTGGAACTTGGTGATGCCGTTGGCGGCGGTGAACTCGCGGATCTTCTTCTGGTTGGTCGCGGTCTTGGGCGACTCGGCCGGCACGCGATGATCGAAGATGATGGCGACGCGCGACGGATCCCAGACCCTGGGCTCGCGACCCGTGTCCGCAAAGATCTCCTGGAACTGGTTGATCACCAGGGCGGCATTCTCGTGCGACATCGCGAGATCCACCTTCGGCTCGACGACGTCCCCGGCGACGGTCGACTCCAGGCCGGCAGCGCGCGCGAGGATCTTCTCGACAACGGTCATTCCCATGTTGGCTCCTGTCAGATGACGCCTGCGGTCTTCCATCGGGTCTGCTCGTCGGCGGAGATCCCGAGCGCCGTGTAGACCTCGCTGTTGTGCTCGCCCAGGGTCGGCGGTGGCGTCTCCACCGTGCCCGGTGTCTTCTCGAACAGCGCCGTGAGGCCGAAGACCTCGATGTCGCCGAAGCCCGGGAGGGGCAGCTTCTTCAGTACGTCGCGGTGGGCGAGCTGCGGCTGGCGCAAGGCCTCCTCGAGGCCCAGGATGGCGCCGCTCGGAACGTCGGCGGCGTTGAGCCCGGCCACCCAGTCCGCCGTGGTCCGAGTGACGAGCTTCTCCTCGAGCAGCGCAGTGAGATCGCGGCGGTTCTTCTTGCGCGTGTCACGCTCCGCGAAGCGCGGATCGGTCTTGAGCTCGGGCAGCGCCAGGACGTCGCAGACCGCCTCCCACTGCTCCTGCTTGTTGGCGGCGATGTTGATGTGGCCGTCTCGGGTCTTGAAGGTGCCACTCGGAGCGGCGGTGAAGTTGTCGTTCCCCATGAGCACCGGCTGCTGCCCTCCGATCAGGAGGTTGGCGGCGACCCATCCCATCAACGGCAGGATGCTGTCGAGCAGCGCGACGTCGATCGACTGGCCCTCGCCGGTGCGTTGGCGGTGGAAGAGCGCCGCCAGGATCGCGAACGCCGCGTTGAGGCCGCCGACCGTGTCGCAGACCGGGAAGCCGGCGCGGAGCGGGTTCAGGCGCTCGTCGCCGTTCACCGCCATCTCGCCCGAGAGCCCCTGGATGATCTGGTCGTAGGCCGGATGGAGCGCGTCGGGGCCGGTCTGCCCGAAGCCGGAGATCGCGCAGTAGACCAGACCGGGGTTCGCCGCCGCGAGAACCTTGTACCCGAGACCCAGACGATCCATCACGCCGGGCCGGAAGTTCTCCACGACGACGTCCGCGTCCTTCGCCAGGCGCAGGAAAATGGCCTTGCCCTCTGCGCTCTTGGTGTTGAGGGTGATCGACCTCTTGTTGCAGTTCTGGGCGATGAAGCTCGTGCCCATCAGGCGCTTGTTGAGCTCCGGCAGGATGCCCAGCTTGCGCGCCAGGTCGCCGTCTTTCGGGTTCTCCACCTTGAGCACCTCGGCGCCGAGGAGAGCGAGATGGAGTGTCGTGAACGGTCCGGAGAGCACGTTGGTGAGGTCGAGGACCTTGATGCCTTCAAGAATGCGCTGAGTCATGTCGGCTCCGTCGGGTTTCTCAGCCGGCCGGAGCGCCGGAGGGCACTGCGGCCGGCACTTCGGTCGGGACCGGACCGATCTTGTAGACGCAACCCGGAAGGTCGCGCCCGAGAAAGGCCGCGACATCGCGCGCCACGGCGAGGAGGATCTCGAGGTCGATCCCGCCGCAGTGTCCGACGGACTGGCCCGAGCGCTGCAAGGCGTGCACGAGGTCTTCGGTGGCGACGTTGCCCGCCGCGACTTTCGTGAACGGACAGCCTCCCAGTCCGCCGAAGCTGGTCTCGACGGCGGTCGCGCCAGCCTCGATCGCGGCGTAGACGTTGGCCATTCCGACGCCGTAGGTGTTGTGGATGTGGGCGGTGATCCTGGCGCCGGGCGCCATCTCCAGGATGCGGCGCACGTAGGAGTCGACCTGTGCGGGATGGGCGTGCCCTGCCGTATCCGCGAGGCTCACGGCCTCGAGACCCGCGGCGAAGTAGGCCGCGACGATCTCCATCACCCGCCTCTCGGGCACCCGCCCTTCGAAGCCGCAGCCGAAGGCGCTCTGCACGCTGACCTGGACCTCCCTGCCCGACCGTTTCGCCTCGAGAGCCGTGGCGACGATGCGTTGGGTGGCTTCGGCCGTTCCCATGCCGGTGTTCTTGCGACTGTGGGTTTCCGATGCCGACACGCCGAGGCAGAACATCTCCACGCCGCAGGCGAGCCCCCTCTCGAGGCCCCTCTCGTTGAGCACCAGCCCCGAGAGCATGGCGCCACCGGGGCGCCGGTTCGCGGTGAGGCGGCGGAACAACTCATCGGTGTCCGCCATCTGGGGCACTTTCTCCGGATGGACGAAGGAGCCCACCTGCACGATGTCCAGGCCGCTCCCGATCAGCCGTTCGAGCCAATCGAGTTTGATCTCGGTCGGGACCACCTGCCTTTCGGCCTGCAGACCGTCTCGCGGGCCGACCTCATGAATCTGAATGTGTGCCATCTGCGAGCCCCCTTCGGGCGCCGGGTCAGAGCTTGCGCGCGATGGCTTCGCTCATCTCGAGCGTGGAGGCGTTGCCGCCCATGTCGTAGGTGCGCACGCGGCCTTCGGCAATGACGGCCGCGGTCGCCGCCTCGAGCTTCGCCGCCTTCTCGGTTTCGCCGAGCCAGTCGAGCATCATCTTCGCCGAGAGAATCATGGCGATCGGATTCACCTTGTACTGTCCCGCGTACTTGGGCGCGCTGCCGTGGCTGGGCTCGAAGACGCCCAGTTTCGCGCCGATGTTGGCGGAGCACGCGAACCCCAGGCCGCCGATCATCTGAGCCGCGAGGTCACTCACGATGTCGCCGAAGAGATTCGTCGCGACCAGGACGCTGTAGCTCTGGGGATTCTTGAGCAGCCACATCGTGATGGCGTCGACATTGGCGTCGTCCATCGCGATCTGGGGGTATTCCTTCGCGATGCGCTTGCCGGTCTCGAGGAACATGCCTTCGGTGGCGCGCACGACATTGGCCTTGTGGATGATCGTGACTTTCGGACAACCGTGCTGTTTCGCGTACTCGAAGGCGGCGCGGATGATCCGGTCGCAGCCTTTCTGGGTGTTGACCTTGCAGGTGATGGCGAATTCGTCGCCGGGAATGTCGGCGAAGTGCGCGAACGGCTTACTCAGCTTGAGGAGCGCCGTCTTCAACTCGTCGGGGACCGGACTGAACTCGACACCGGCGTAGAGCCCCTCGGTGTTCTCGCGGAAGATCACGAGGTCGATGCCATCCTTGTAGTTCAGCGGATTGCCGGGATAGGCCTTGCAGGGCCTGAGGCAGGTGAAGAGGTCGAACCGTTGCCGCATGCGCACGATCGGGCTGCGGTAGGTGAGGCCCTTGCCCTGTAGGGCGGGTATCAGTTCGGCTTCGGCATCTCTCGCCGGCTTCGAGGTGATCGCCCCGAACAGCGCCGCGTCGCTCGCCTCGAGGAGGTCGATCGTGCGCTGGGGGAAGGACTCTCCCTCGGTGCGCCAGAACTCCCATCCGATATCGCCATGGGAATAGTGGGCGTCGAATTTCAGGGCGTCGAGACAGATCCTCGCGGCTTCCATCACCTCGACGCCGACACCGTCGCCGGGTAGCCACGCAATTTTGTAGGCACTCATAGGAAGCTCCTGCGCCCCGGAGATCACCTGGTCAGTTCGGGCCGGCCGGGGCTCTCGGCGCCGACCCTCTCGTCGCGGCTTCGATCATGCTGGTTCCGAGGGACCGGATCCGCCACCCGGAAGGGCTGGTCTGCCGACGCTGATGGGGTGTTCCCCGCGCCGACCGAGTGCCGGCCGCAGCGGAAGGTTGCCGTGAGGGTCGCGTTAGACGACGGGCAGGGAGTGGACGCCGTGGCGCGCGGCGTCGGCGCTCAGGATGGCGGTGAGCTCGGCGGCGGTGTCGTCGGCGAGCGGCGAACCGGGCGGCGGCCGGCGCGCGAGCTCGGCGCGGGCACGCTCGACGGCGCTGGTCGAGCCCGCGACCACCCAGTCGCCATGGCTCTCGCGGTCGATGAGCGGCGAGGCAATCTGAAGCTCCGCCTTCCATCGGCTGCGGGTGTGTGGGTGCGACAGCAGCTCCCCGGTGCGCACGAGATCCCCGAGCAGATCGAGCGTGGTGTCGCAGGGCGCGCAGTCGATGCCGCGCGCGCAGCGCAGCGCAGCGCGACAGGCTTCGTGATCGAGCAGGAGCTTTTCGAGCGACTGCGAGAGCAGGAAGTCGAGCAGCCCCGGCCCGGAGACGAGGTCGATCCCGGCCAGCGCACCGAGCAGGGCGCCGGTCGCGCTCTCCATGCCCGCCTGGTAGTCGGCGATCTTGGCGTCCGATAGCCCCAGATAGCCGTGGGTCGGCAGCCCGAGCGCCCGCCCGACCCGCGCGTTCGCGACGTTCAGCATGGCGCTTTCGATCGCCCCCATCGCCGCGCTGCCGTGCCGCATGTCGAACGCCGACGGCGCCCCTCCCCAGACCAGCGGCGCCCCCGGACAGGCGAGCTGGTGGATCGCCACCCCGGCCAGGTTCTCCGCGGCGAGCTGGACCAGCGCGCCGCGCAAGGTGACCGGCGCGGTGGCGCCGGTCATCGGCACGGCGACGAGGTTGGCCGGCACGCCGGCGCGCGCCGCGTCCATGAGCGCGGTGGCGGTCAAGTCGCTCCAGGTGAGCGGCGAGGTCGGGCAGCAGTCGAAGAGCGCCAGCGGCCGCTCGCGCAGCGCCCGTTCTCCGCCGCGGACGGCTCGGAGCATGGCGAGCATCGGCGCGAAGCCGTCCGTCGAGAAGGTGCCGGTGACGACCGGCTTGGCGCCGAAGCGCAGCGCGAGGTAGAGGCGCCAGCGATCGGCGATCGCGTCCGGGACGTCGCCGGGAACGAGCGCGGTCGCCTGCGCGGCGTAGGCCGGCAGGCCGTCGACCAGCCGCACCAGTGCGATCACGTCGTCGGTCGTCGCCGCGCGACGGCCGGGCGCCCGGGAGCCCGCTTCCGCTCCGCCGTCGATCCGGTAGATCGCGGCCGAGCCCGGGTCGAAGCTCGTGCGGCCGCTGCCGAGCTCGACGACCGCAGAGCCCGCGCGGTCGTAGAGCGCGAATCGCGGGGGGGCCGTGGCGAGCGCTGCGTGGACCAGCGTCGCCGGGAGGAGGACCCGGCCGTCGCGCTGCACCGCGCCGGCCGCGAGCAGGAGCGTGGTCGCAGCTTCCGTCTCGATCCGCACGCCGATCCGCTCGAGCACCCGGAAGGCCTCCTCCAGCAGGAGGTCGAGCTCTTCCCGGGAGAGCAGCTCCAGGCGCGGTCTCACGTCGCGGCGTCCTCTTCGGCGGCGTGCGGCGCTCGGCGATAACGGCAGCTCTCGAGCTCGCAGCGGGCGCAGCCGGAAAGACCGGCGAGCGGTCGCGCGTCGGCCCCCAGCCACATCGCGAACGAGACCGACTTGCGAGGCGTCATGAGGAGCGAGTGTTCGAGGTGCACGCCGATCTCGCGGTGCGGCAGGCGGGAAAACAGCGCCGGCTGCGAGGCGAGCGGCCACTTCCCGTAGCCGGGGCTGATGCGGCAGGAGATCGCCGCGACCCGCGCGCTCTCGCTGGCGCCTTCGGCGCGGTCCTCCATGGCACCCGTGCCGCCGCTCAGACCGCCCAGACGGGCGATGATCGCCGCCGACATGCGGTCCGCCGCCTCTTCGGCGGCAGCGCTGCCGCAGGCGTCGAAGATCAGCGCCGCCGTCGCGTCACCCACCGCCATGCGATCGGAAGCGGCCTCGACGATCGCCGCACCGGCCGTCACCAGGCCGATCACCAATCCGCTCGCCGGGACCGGCGCGAGGCCGACCTCGGGCGCCTGCTCTACGGCGAGCGTCGTCCAGACGCCGCGCCCCCGGACCAGGCTGCGCGCCCGGGCGAGGCACTCTTCGAGTTTGGCCGCGACCCGCGCCTGGGGCTCGCGCCCGCGGGGGTAGCCGAGAAAGTGGAGGACGTCGGAGCGCAGCAGGGCGAGCGGCGTCTCGAGCCGATGCACCGGCGCGCTCACCGCAGGCGCCGTTCTGCCAGCTCCGCCGCCAGCGCGGCGATGAATCGCGGATCCGTGCCGCAGCAGCCGCCGACCGCGAGGTTCGCTCCCGCGCCGACGGGCCGGGCAGCGCCGGTTGCGCTGACTTCGCTGGATTCGGTCACTGCGCTGGCTGCGATGCCGGCGAGATCGGCGGCGAACTCCTCCGGCAGCTGGTCGTAGACCGCCTGGCCCTGCGTGAGCGACGGCCTGCCGGCGTTCGGTTGCAGCAGGAGGGGTCCGTCCCAGACCTGGCGCGCGATGCCAGCCAGGGCGCGGAAGCCGGCGCTGGTCAGGGTGCAGTTGGCGCCGACCGCGGTCGCCCCGGCGGCACCGAGCGCCGGCAGCGCCTCCTCGAGGCGATTGCCCATGACGGTGAAGAAGCCGCGCGGCTTGTGCTCGAACGTCAACGAGACGCAGACCGGGATGCCGGGCGCGGACTCGAGGAGAGCGGCGAGCGCGATCTGCGCCTCAGCGAGGTCGCTCATCGTCTCGACATGGAGCGCGTCCACGCCGGCGGCGGCGAAAGCCCGCCCGAGCTCGAGGAAGCCGCGCCGGAACACCTCGGGTTCTCCCCGGCCGACCGGCGGCAGGTACTCTCCGGTCGGTCCGACGTTGCCGATCACGTAGCGTGCGCCGGCCTCCCGGGCGAGGGCGGTGGCGACGGTCGCGACTTCGCCGGCGCGCCCGGCGAGCCCGGCGGCGGCGAGACGCAGCGGATGGGCGCCGAAGCTCCCGGTCTGCACCGCGTCGCTGCCGGCGTCGACGTACGCGCGGTGCACCGCGACGATCTCGTCGCCGCGTTCGAGAGTCCAGCGTTCCGGTGCCACTCCCGGCGGCAGGCCGCGCGCCATCAGCATCGAGCCCATGGCGCCGTCGAGCAGCACGACCGGCCCGCGCGCCAGGCGCCCGGCGAAGCTCACGCGAGCAGCCCCTCGGCCGCGGCCACCGCGCGCAGCGCGTTCTCGGCATGGGCTGCGCCGAAAGAGGCCGCCCACTGTGGGCTGGTCGGCGCGCCGCCGACGAGGAGACGCGGCTTGCGCGCCAGGTCGGAGGTGGCGATCGCCGCGGCGAGCCGGCGCTGCTCGGGCATCGTCGTGGTGAGGAGGGCCGAGGCGGCCACGATGTCGGCGTCGATCTCGCGCGCCTTGGCGAGGAAGCGCTCGACCGGCACGTCATGGCCGAGATCGTGGACCTCGAAGCCGTGGGCGGCGAGCAGCACGCCGACCAGGCCCTTGCCGATGTCGTGCAGGTCGCCCTGCACCGTGCCGAGAACGACCCGGCCGCGGGTGAGCGCACCGGCGCGGCTCGCGGCCAGCGCCGGCAGGACGACTGCCATCGCCGCCTTCATCGCTTCGGCGCCCTGCACGAGCTCGGGCAGGAAGTACTCGCCCTCCTCCCAGAGCTCACCGACGCGGCGGATGCCGGCGGCGAAGCCGTGCTCGACCGCGGCGACGAGGTCGTCGCCCGAGGCGACCAGCTGGAGAGCGAGCGCCCGCGCCCGGGGGGCGTCGCCCTCGACCACCGCGTCGCGCATCTCGGAGACCGCAGGAGTCGGCGGCATGCCCGGAGGCTAGTCGCGTTTCCCCCCCGTCTCCCACCCCCAAACGGGCAGGAG
>JAGPDF010000008.1:77558-99413 GCA_018057705.1 Thermoanaerobaculia bacterium
GCGCCCGCGCCCGGGGGGCGTCGCCCTCGACCACCGCGTCGCGCATCTCGGAGACCGCAGGAGTCGGCGGCATGCCCGGAGGCTAGTCGCGTTTCCCCCCCGTCTCCCACCCCCAAACGGGCAGGAGTCTCGGTGCCCGCTACGGCAGGTTCATCGACCACTCGTCGAGGCCTGCGCCTTCGAAGTCGGCGCCGAAGACCCCGCAGGGTGCGTCGTACGAGATGTCGTCGAGGAGGACCTGCGCGCCGTCGAGGCCGGTATAACGGAAGGCGAGTCGGAAGAGTCCGTTCGGTGTGGCGGAGTCGAGCGAGTAGTTGTTCACCGTCCACATCCAGTTGCCCGGCCAGAGTCCCTCCGCTTCACCCAGCAGGAGGTCGTCGCCATCGGCGACACCCGGCCCCTGCACCAGCCAGACTTCGAGGTCGCAGTTGTCGTAGTTGTCGCGGCACCAGTAGATGCTGCCGGAAGACCAGAAGTCGAGCATTCCGTGGTAGCGGCCCTTGGGGCTCATCAGCCACTCGTCCTGCGCCACGAGGGCGGGATCGTATTCGACGTCGGCGGCATAGGCGCCGCCGTGCGGTGTGGCCGTGGCCGAGACCTTCCATGTGTAGGCGGCGTTCTGCGAGAGGCGGATCCAGCCCGCGGGCGGCACGCTGTTCGACTCGAAGCCCTCGAGGCATTGGACGACGGCGACGACGTCCGTCTCCTCGGACCCGTCTGCGAAGGGGGAAGCGTCCGCGCGGCCCGGGCAGAGGATCCAGCACAGGCCGATGGCGAGGAGGCACTTGGGCGCTGACCGCATAGGGGTACTTTCCGGGGGAGGGCGACGTCGGTCGGGAGGCGCTCCCGGGGGCGTCCACCCCCATGCCTCGCAGGGACACGAGGCAGACGCCTTCCAAGGTAGACCCCGCCTACCCGTTTGGCGCCACCCGAAAAGGTGGCCGCGGGCTAGAGCTCGAGGCGGCGGGGGTCGGCCTGGCCGCGGTCGGCGAGGCGGGTGAGGGCGGCGAAGATCTCGGGGTCCCACTTGCCGGAATCGGTCTCGTGACCGAGGAGCTCGACGGCTTCGGCGACCGAGAGGCTGCGCCGGTAGGCGCGTTCGGAGGTCAGGGCGTCGAGGGCGTCGGCCACGGCCAGCAGGCGGGCCTGATAGGGGATGTCCTCGCCGGCGAGACCGTGCGGATAGCCGCAGCCGTCGAAGCGCTCGTGATGGTAGAGGATGCAGTCGAGGACCGACTGCGCCGTGCGCAGCGGCTTGCAGATCTCCCAACCCACGACCGGATGGGTCATCAGCTTGGCGAACTCCTCGGTCGTCAGCCGGCCCGGCTTGTTGAGCAGGCTCTGCGGAATCGCCACCTTGCCGATGTCGTGCAGGAGCCCGGCGGTGCGCATCCGCTGCACGACGACCGCGTCCTGGCCGAGCTCGCGGGCGAGGCGGGTCGAGAGCTCGCCGACGCGCTGGCTGTGGCCGCGGGTGTAGGGGTCCTTGGCCTCGAGCGCCGCTGACAGAGAGAGCACCACGCTCTCGTGGCGCACCAGGTCCTGGTAGTAGATCTTGAGGCGCAGGAGCGAGCGCACGCGCGCCAGCAGCTCCAGCCGGTTGACCGGCGCGAGCAGGAGCTCGTCGGCACTGCAATCGAGGGCGCGCAGCCGCAGGCCGCGCTCTTCGTAGGCGGTGACCAGCACGATCGGCAGATAGGCCGCGCTCTCGTCGGCCTTGATGATCCGGCAGACCTCCTGGCCGTCGATGTCCGGCATCCGGATGTCGAGGATCATGAGATCGGGCTTGTTGCGCCGGTAGGCGGCGAGCGCCGCCTCGCCGCCACCGGCGGTCTCGACTTCGTAGCCCGCCCCGGTGAGCAGCTCACGATAGAGCTGGCGATTGGTGGAGTTGTCGTCGGCGACCAGAATCCGGCCGCCGGGATCGATCTCGGGGGCCGGCAGCAGGTCCTCGATCGTCGGCAGCGAGTCGGCCGCCTCCAGGCGCTCTCCGGAGCGGATGATCTCCTCGACCAGCGTGGCCTCGAACCGGCCCGCCCGCGCCTCCTGGCGCAGTGCCTCGGCGCGCGCCGAGGCGTCGCCCGGGAAGATCGCGCGCGTCTTGTCGTAGGCGTTCGCCGCCGCGAGGAGCTCGACCTCGGGCGCCAACTCTCCGGCGCGGGCCCCGCTGGGGTAGCCGCTGCCGTCGCGGCGCTCGTGATGCTGGCGGACGAACGGGATCGCCCCGGCGAGCGACTCGATCGGCTGAAGGATGCGCTCACCGAGCGCGGTGTGCAGGCGGTAGAAGTCCTGGTCTTCGGCCGTGCGCTCACGCTCGGGCTTGAGCAGGATCGACTCCGGGACACCGAGCTTGCCGATGTCGTGCAGCAGGGCCCCGAGCGTCAGGTTGTATTGCGCGCGCGGCGCGAGGTTGCGAACCCGGCCGGTGTCGGCGGCGATCGCCGCGACGCGCTGCGAGTGGTTGCGGGTGAACGGGTCCTTCTCCTCGAGCAGGTGGACCATGCTGAAAATCAGCGCCTCGGTCGAGTCGAGCTCGTCACGGAGTCCGCGGATCCTGAGCAGCGAGCGCAACCGCGTCAGCAGCTCGATGCGGTGGAACGGCTTGTTCAGGAAGTCGTCGGCGCCGCTCTCGAAGCCGCGGATCTTGCTCTCGACGTCGGAGAGCGCGGTCAGCATCACGACCGGGATGAAACAGGTCGGGCGCGACGCCTTGATCCGCCGACAGACCTCGAATCCGTCGAGGCGCGGCATCATGATGTCGAGCAGGATCGCCTGCGGCGGATGGGCGGCGACCGAGTCGAGCGCCGCCATGCCGTCGCTCGCGAAGCCGACCTCGAAGCCCTCGTCCGAGAGGATCGCCGCCAGGAGCTCGAGGTTCTCGGGCTGATCGTCGACCGCAAGGATCCGCGGCACTCTTGCGGGCGGTGAGGTCACCGGGCGCACACTATCTCTCCCTGCCGCCGCGCAGGAAGCCGGCGACGGCGTCGAGGAAAAGCCGCGACTCGATCGGCTTGGAGATGTAGCCGTCGCATCCCGCCGCGAGGAAGCGCTCGCGGTCGCCGCGCATCGCATACGCGGTGAGGGCGACCACGGGGACCCCGCGCGAGCGCTCGTCCGCCCGCAGCCGGGCGAGCACCTCGAGACCGGAGCCGGACGGGAGGTTCATGTCGAGCAGCACCAGGGCAGGCGCCGGGCCCTCGAGGTGCGGCGCGAGATCGTCGGCGTCGCGCGCGCGGCGCACGCTGTAGCCGGCCTCGCCGAGCAGGAAGTCGACGAGCTCGAAATTCTGGTCGTTGTCCTCAACTACCCAGATGAGTGGTCCGCTCATGTCTCGCAGTCCGCGCCCTGCGGCGCGCCTCCAGTTCGCGAATCGTCGCGACCATCCTTCGGCGGTCGTCGGGCGCCTTGGAGAGGAACGCGCTCGATAGGCCCGAAAGCTCCCGGCGGTCCTCCGGGCTCATGTCTTTCGAGGTGAAGATGAGAATCGGAATCTGCGCCGTCTCGGGATGACGGGCGAGCTCGGCGGCGGTCTGGAAGCCGTCGATGCCGTCCATGATCAGATCGAGGACGATGACGCTCGGGCGCAGGGAGTGGGCGAGCTCGAGCCCCTCCCGTCCGCCGGTCGCCGCGTGCACCTCGTAGCCGGCCTCCGACAGCTCGACGTCGAGATAGTCGTGCACCTGCGGATCGTCGTCGATGACCAGCACCGCCGAGCGCTCGACTCCGGCATCCAGCTGCGTCAACTCCCGCACCCGCGCCAGGAAGCGCTCGCGATCGAGCGGTTTCTGGAAGTAGTCGTCGGCGCCGAGGGCGAAGCCGAGCTCGTGGTTCTCGATCAGGCTCACGATGATGACCGGTACGCCGGCGGTGCGGGAATTGGACTTGAGCTCTTTCAGCACCTCCCAGCCGTCGCGTCCGGGCAGCACGAGGTCGAGAGAGATCGCCACCGGGTTCTCGGCGAGCGCGAGTTCGACGACCTCGTCGCCGTCGCGGGCCCGCACCACCCGATAGCCTGCCGCCTCGAGGTCGCCTGCCAGGCCGCGAAAGAAGACGTCGTCGTCCTCGGCGACGAGAACCGTGCGGGCGTTCTCGAGAAAGGCCTCGCGCGCCTCCGCGCGGGTGAAGTTGAACGAGATCGGCTCCGCCGAGTCGCGGCGGTTGGTGGCGGCGGAGGCGTCGACCGGCAGGACGACCCGGAAGAGGCTCCCCTGGCCCGGTTCCGACTCGACTTCGACGCGGCCGCCGTGCATCTCCGCGAAGCGTTTGACCAGCGCCAGGCCGAGACCGGTGCCTCCCATGTTGCGTGTACTGCCGCCGTCCACCTGGCGGAACTCTTCGAAGATCAGCTGTTGATCGTCGCTGCGGATGCCGATGCCGCGGTCGAGCACTTCGATGAAGATACCGCGGCCGGCGAGGCCCGACCCGGACGCCGGGACGGAGCGGACGCGGAGGATCACCTCGCCGCCGTCGGGCGAGAACTTGACCGCGTTCGAGAGCAGGTTGTAGAGCACCTGCTTGATGCGCGGCGGGTCGGCGACGATGACCGGCAGGCCGGCCTCGATCTCCATCTGGATGTGGATCCGGCGGCGCGAGGCGATGCCGTGCATGACGCTCTCGACGCCGTGCACGATGTCGTGGATCGAGACCGGCTCGAAGACCAGGTCCATCTTTCCGGCCTCGATCTTGGACAGGTCGAGGATGTCGTTGATCAGGCCCAGGAGATGCCTGCCCGAAGACAGGATGTTGTGCAGGAAGCGGACGAAGCGCGGCTCGATCCGGCCCTCGAGCTTGTCGCCGAGGATCTCGGAGAAGCCGATGATCGAGTTGAGCGGTGTCCGCAGCTCGTGACTCATGTTGGCGAGGAACTGACTCTTGGCGCGATTGGCCTCGAGGATGCGGACGTTCGCCTGAGCGAGCTCGCGGCCGCGGCGGTCGAGCTCGCCGGTGAGACGCTGCAGCTCGGAGAGCCGCGTGCTGTTCTCCTCGTTGAGCGCGGCGATCTGCATGCGGCGCTCGCGCAGGCTCGCGATGCCGTTGACCATGAAGTAGCTGCCGCCAAAGAGCAGCGTGAGCCGACCGCAGGCGAGAGCGAGCTCGTGGTCCAGCCCCTGGATCTTGCCCATGCCGACCAGCAGGAGCAGGTAGGCGGCAGAGCTCGCGGTCATCACCGCGAGCGCGGCGCGGCGCCCGGCGACGAAGGCGGCTGCGGTCGTGTTGGTCAGGAACCAGATGAGCCAGAGCGGCGAGGCGTCGCGGATGAGATAGATCGTCCAGCAGGTGAGGCCGATGTCGCCGGCCATCCAGGCGACGTTGAGCCGGAACTGGGTCTCGGCGCTCTGCGCCCGCCGCTGCAGGAACATGAGGATCGGCACGGAGGCGAGTCCGAGCGTCGCGGCGAGAGCGCCGCCGACCACGTCGAACTGCAGCACACCGGTCGTCCAGGCGACGACGACGACCCCGGCCATCACCAGCATCACGCTCAGGCGGCTCCGCTGCACGGCGAGGTTGAACCTCGTCGCGTTGGCGTCGACCGGAGTCCTCTTTCCCGCACCGGACACTCGATGCACTCTCCTCGCAAAGGGAAGCTGCGTTCATTCTACCTACACAATCGGGCGCCCGAGCGGAGCCGGAACGGCGGTACGATTCCTCGCGACGAAATGGAGGAGGGACCGATGAGCTACGACCTGGGAGCCCGGCCGGAAGCCGGAGAGTACGGCGATTTCCACGCCGGATACATTGCGGCGGTGCCGGAGGGCGACATCCGCGAGACCCTCGCCCGCGAGTCCGCGGCGGCCTGCGCCTTCTATGGCGCGATCTCCGAGGAGCAGGCGAGCCTGGCCTACGCCCCGGGCAAGTGGACGATCCGCGAGGTCCTGGCGCACATCGCCGACGGCGAGCGCGTCTTCGCCTACCGGGCGCTGCGTTTCGGGCGCGGCGATTGCACGGAGTTGCCCGGTTTCGACCAGGATCTCTGGGTGCCGGAGAGTCATGCCGCCACCCGGCCCTGGCGGGAGCTGCAGGAGGATTTCGCCGCGGTCCGGGCGGCTTCGCTCCACCTCTTCCGGTCGTTCGCGCCGGCGGATTGGGAGCGCCGCGGCGAGGCGAGCGGCATCGTGGTTTCGGTGCGCGCGATCGCCTGGATCCTCGCCGGCCACGAGCTGCACCACCGGCGGATCCTCGTCGAGCGCTACGGCGTCGGCTGATCCCCCCGGCCGCCCCCGCTGCTCCGGCGCGCCTGCAGGCGCCTGCCGACTATGGCAGCGTCTGCTTCAGGACCTCCTGCCGCCGGGCCTCGCGCCAGGCGGCGAGGCGGGCCTGGAGGTCCGGATCGGAGAGCGCCAGAATCTCGGCGGCGAAGAGCGCGGCGTTGGCGGCTCCGGCCCTGCCGATGGCGAAGGTCGCCACCGGAATCCCCTTCGGCATCTGGACCATCGCGAGCAGCGCGTCGAGCCCCTGCAGGGCCGACGAGTCGATCGGCACGGCGAGCACCGGCAGCAGGGTCTTCGCGGCCAGCACCCCCGCGAGGTGGGCCGCCCCGCCGGCTCCGGCAATGAGGGCCTTCGTACCGCGCGCCGCGGCGGAGGCCGCGTAGTCGAGCGCTTCGTCCGGTGTGCGGTGCGCCGAAAGCACCCGGGCCTCGCAGGGGATGCCGAGCTCCTGGCAGATCTTCACCGCCTCGGACATCACCTCGTAGTCGTTCTTGCTGCCCATCAGGATGCCGACCAGCGGCCGCTCGCTCCAGCTCATCTCGGACTCTCCGTGGTTGCCTGGGTCTCAGGGGGTCTGGGGTGAATTCACGTCTTGCGGCGCGATCCGGACGGCCGTTCCTTCCTGGCTGCCGGCGCGGTGTTCCCGGCACTTTCCGCCTTCTCCGCGTCCTCCGCCTTCTGGATACCGACCGCCGGCCGTTCGAGGCTTTCGATGAGGCGCTCCATGCGCATGCCGCGCGAGCCCTTGACGAGCAGGAGATCGCCGGCGGCGACGAGCTCCGGCAGCGCCGCGGCCGCGGCCGCGGCGTCCGGGAACGAACGGTTCGGGGTGGCGAGCGGTTTCGCCAGCAGCGCGAGAGCCTTCGCGGTCTCGCTGCCGACGAGGAGCAGCCGGTCGGCGCCGACGCGATCGGCCGCCTCGAGCATCGCGAGGTGCTCGGCCGTGGCGACGTCGCCGAGCTCGAGCATGTCGCCGAGGGCGACGACCAGCCGCGCGCCCCGGCGCTCCGCCACCTCGCGGGCAGCGAGAAGCGCGGCGCGCACCGAGCGCGGATTCGAGTTGTAGCTGTCGTCGAGGATGCGGACGCCTCCGGCCGCCATGGCGCGCAGGCGCCCGGGCACCGCCTCGACCGCGGCGATCGCCGAGGTCATGCGCGACAGCTCCTCGGGCGAGGCGGAGCGGTCGAGGAGAGCCAGTGCGCCGGCGAGCGCCGCCGCGATGTTCATCCCGGCGGTGTCGCCGACCAGATTCGTGGTGATCCGGATCTCGCGCGGCGACCCGCCCAGCGCCGCGAACGAGCGCCCGCGGGCGCGCAGCAGGACGGTCGCGGCGCCGCTCGCGTCGACGGTGCGCCCGGCGACGACGAGGTCGCAGTCGGCGCCCCTGCCGAAAGTGAGCTGCTTGGCGCCGGCCTTCGCCAGCCGGGCCCGCAGCAGCGGGTCGTCGCCGTTGGCGACTGCCACCCGGCGTGCGGCGAGGAGGAGGGCGGCCTCTTCGTCGGCGATCGCCGCGAGCGAACCGAGCTTCTCGGAGTGCTCGAGATCGACGTTCACCACCACGGCGACGGTCGGTCGGGCGATCCGGCCGAGCTCGGCGATCTCGCCCGGAACGCTCGTACCGCACTCGAGCACGATCGCCCGATGCTCCGGCGTGAGAGTGAAGAGGGTCATCGGCACGCCGACCCGGTTGTTCAGGTTCCCGGCCGTCACGAGGGTCTGGCCGAAGAGCGCCCGCACCGCCGCGACGGCGAGCGTCTTGGTCGTGGTCTTGCCGGCGGCGCCGCCGATCGTGAGAACGGGAAGCGGGCGGCTGCGGGTCTCGCGATCGACGAAATGGCGGGCGAGGTCGCCCAACGCCACCAGCGTGTCGGGAACTTCGATGCGGGGTCCGCCCCCTCCTGTCGCTCCGCTGGCTCCGGTACCAGCCGCCACCAGGTTCACGCAGCCCTTCGCCAGGGTCTCGGGCGTGAACCGGTGGCCGTCGTGAATCTCCCCCACGATGGCCACGAAGAGGCCGCCGGCGGGGACGGTGCGGGAATCGGTCGAGACCTCGAGGACCGTCCTCGCGGGTTCGAGCTCGAACAGGGTCCCGCCGGTCGCCGCCGCGATTTCTCCGGCGGTGAAGGTGGCCGAGTTGCGAGGGATGGGTGTTGCCAACTACTCTCCGCCAGCCGAATAGCCGCGTTCGCCGTCGAAAGTGAAGAGGCCCTCGGTCTTGATGAAATCGAGACCCGCCGCGGCGCAACGGCCCAGGAGCGCCGTCACCTGGGCGTGCGTCACGGCGCCCTGCGGCTGGGGGGAGAGGAAACGGCAGCACCAGTGGTCGGTGCAGAAGGTCTCCGGTGATCCCCCGGGCCAGACCTTGGTGCCGCGGTTGGTGATCGCCTTGAGCTCCAACCCGTCGCCGGAGAGCGGCTGCACCGCTTTCGCGAGCGCGTCGGCGCCGGCGCCCGTCCAGTCGAGGAAGAGGTCGACGCCGACCATCGCCTTCGTCGCTCGTTTGCGGCCCGCGGCTCCCTGGCCTGCCTGCGCCGGTGCGTTGATGTAGCGGGCCGGCTTGAGGACGGCGGGCTCCTGCCCGATGCGGGCGATGACCGCCTCGCCGAACTCGCGCGTCCCGACGCGCTCCTTGGAGATTCCCTGGGAATAGATGTCGTAGGTGTGAACGCCGTCCTCGATCGTCCGGAGCCAGGCGTTGTGAACCCGCTCGGCGACCTCGGCCTGTCCGATGTGGACGAGCATCAGGATCGCGCCGTGAAGCAGCCCCGATGGGTTCGCCAGATTCTGTCCGGCGCGCCGCGGCGCCGAACCGTGAATGGCTTCGAACATCGCGACGTGTTCGCCGATGTTCGCCGAGCCGGCGAGCCCGACGGAGCCGGCGATCTGCGCCGCGACGTCGGAGAGAATGTCGCCGTAGAGATTGGGCATGACGATGACGTCGAAGGCGGTCGGGGTGTCGGCGAGCTTTGCGGCTCCGATGTCGACGATCCAGGCCTCCTTCTCGAGCTCGGGGTATTCGGCTCCGATGGCGTCGAAGACCTCGTGGAAGATGCCGTCGGTCATCTTCATGATGTTGTCCTTCATGAAGCAGGTGACCTTCTTGCGCTTGTTGCGGCGCGCGTACTCGAAAGCGTAGCGCACGATCTTCTCCGACCCCGGGCGGCTGATGAGCTTCAGGCACTGGAAGACCTGATCGGTCTGGCGATGCTCGATGCCGGCGTAGGTGTCCTCCTCGTTCTCGCGCACGATGACCACGTCCATGCCGGGGTGCTTGGTGCGGACGAACGGATGCAGCGACATGCAGGGGCGGATGTTGGCGTACTGGCCGAAGGTCTTGCGGACCGTGACGTTCATGCTCTTGAAGCCGCCCCCCTGCGGGGTGGTGATCGGGGCCTTGAGGAAGACGTTGGTCCGGCGCAGCGAGTCCCAGGCCGACGGCTCGATGCCGGCAAGATGGCCGCGCTTGTACACCGCCTCACCGATCTCGATGGTCTCGATCTCGATCTGGGCGCCGGCCGCCTGGATAATGGCCAATGTCGCCTGCATGATCTCGGGGCCGATACCGTCGCCATGGGCTACCGTGATGGGGGTCTTGGAGGTCATTCGGGGGTCCCTCTCTGGATGCGCCGGAGGCCGGCGGTGAACATCAGTCTATCGGACGGCGCCTGACCGTGGTCCCGGGGCCCTTCGGCGGCCCGGATTCCCTGGCTTTCCCGGAAACCACTGCTGGCACCTGCGAACCTGCATCTATCTTTCGATTCCTCCCGGGCTAGGGGAGAGCCGTGACCTGCGGCGGGCAGGTGTCGGCGCCGAAACTCGCCTTCCCGTGCGCCTTGCCGTGTGCCCCGCCGTGCGCTCCGCCCCCTCCAGTGATGGCGGTGAACGCCAGCCAGATTCCCGCCGCGACGTAGATCGCCGCGGCGCTCTTCCGGAGGATCGTCGACCGCGCCAGATCCCGCAGGCGGGAGGCCGCGAAACCGGCGACGAAGAGCGCGGGGAGCGTTCCGGCGCCGAACGAGAACATGACGATCGCGCCGTTTCCGGCGCCGCCGGCGAGACTCGCCATGGCGAGCATCGAGTAGACCAGGCCGCACGGCAGGAAGCCCCAGACCAGGCCGAGCGCCAACGCGTGCCCGGCGCCGCGCGCCTGCAGGAACCGGCGGCCCGCCGGTTCGATCCGCCGCCAGAGGCGCGCCCCCAGCCGTTCGATCGGTTGCAGGAACTGCGGACGGCCGGCGAGAAAGAGACCGAGTCCGATGAGGAAGAGTGCTCCGAGCAGGCGTCCGCCGCGCCGCGCGACCTCCGGTGGCATCAACCCGCCGACCGTCGCGCCGAGCGCGCCGGCCAGGGCGCCGAGCGCCGCGTAGGTGCAGATCCGCCCGGCGTTGTAGGCCAGAAGTCCGCCCAGGCGCCCCGCGAGTCGTCCGCCGCCCTGCCGCACCCCATCGTCGCCGGCGCGGCCTGCGCTGCCCCGCAGCGAGAACGCGCCGACGATACCGCCGCACATTCCTAGGCAGTGCCCGGACGAGAGCAGGCCCGCGACGAAGGCGCTGCCGGCGGCGACCGTGTTCACTGCGCCGGTCCCAGGCTCGCGGTGCGTTCGGTGGGCTGCCGGAGCGCGCCGACGATGCGCCAGTCTTCGGCTTCGATCTGCAGATAGTACTTGCCGGGCGCGAGCGGCGGCAGCGCGGCGCGATAGAGGCCGGCTGCCGTGCGCGCGAGCTCGACCTGGGCATCGGCGCCGCCGTGGGTGGCGTGCAGGAAGGCGAGCTTCAGCACCGCCGGGAGCGCCGCGACGTCCCTCGCCGAGACGGTGACCTCGACCGACGCCGGCGGATCTCCGATACCCGGAGTGAGGCTGGCGACCGCCGCGAGACCTCGCCGCTGGGCGGCGACGTCGCGCTCGATCGTGAGGTTGATCGCCTTGCCGCGGGCGTAGTAGTCGTCGACCACGACGCCGTCGAAGACCCGGAAGGCGACGACCACCGTCGAGAGCCCGGCGACGACCGACGAGGCCGGGAGAGCGATCATCATCCAGACCAGCGGGTTGCGGTACCAGACGTTGCTGCGGGCGGATGGCATCAGTGCTCCTCGCGCTTCCCGCCGGAACGCTCCGGGTCGTCGGCGCCGTCGTCGTCGTCCTCGGAGGGGTCCGGCCGGGGACCGAGAAATCGCGTCGACTCGCGCACGGCGATCTTCGCATCGTCGGCGGCGACCAACTCGAGCTCGATCTCGTTCGATGGCTCGTGCAGGTCGTCCACGGCGACGCGCAGGCGCACCGGCACATCCCGCACCTGCCCGGCAGCGACGTCGAGATCGCCGGCCTCGTAGTCGACCGTGATGCCGGGCAAACCCGAGGCGCGCAGCAGGTAGGTGCGCGGCTGCTCCTCCATGTTGAGCACCTTGAGGCGGTAGACGTTCTCGATCCGGCCGTCGCGCGCTTCGCGGTAGGGGGCGTTGCGGTCGCGCAGGACGTCGAAGGCGACCGGCACGCGGTGCGCCAGCGAGACCGCGAGCGCGGCGATGATTCCCACCATCAGCAACGAGTAGGCGACGACCCGCGGACGCAGGATCTTCGTCTTCAGGTTCTCCATGGCGTTCAAAGTGGTGTAGCGCACCAGGCCGCGGGGCGAACCGACCTTGTCCATGACCTCGTCGCAGGCATCGATGCAGGCGGTGCAGGCGATGCACTGGTACTGCAGACCGTTGCGGATGTCGATGCCGGTCGGACAGGCCTGGACGCACAAGGTGCAGTCGACGCAGTCGCCGAGCGGTTTCTCGGGTTTCTCCGGCGTGCGCGCCGACTCCTTGCCGCGCGCGCCGCGCGGCTCGCCGCGGGCGGGGTCGTAGGAGACGATCAGGGTGTTGCGGTCGAACATCGCGCTCTGGAAGCGCGCGTACGGGCACATGTAGATGCAGACCTGCTCGCGCATCTTGCCGGCGAAGAGCAGGATCGCGACGACGATGAACACGAGGAAGAAGGTCTCCCAGGGGCCCAGGGCGCCGGCGAGGATGCGGCCTCCGAGCTCGCGGATGGGGGTGAACGAGCCGAGCGTCGAGAAGGCGGTGAAGAGGGCGAAAACGAGCCACAGGGACCACTTGATGGCGAGCTTCATGTTGCGCGGCAGCGAGAAGCCGTTCTTGCGCAGGCGGATCTGGCTGGCACGGTCGCCCTCGACCCAGCGCTCGATCCAGACCAGCACCTGCGTGAAGACGGTCTGCGGGCAGGCGTAGCCGCACCAGACGCGGCCGGCGAGCGCGGTGAAGAGGAACAGGGCGAGCGCCGCCACCACCAGCACGGCGGTGAGGTAGATCAGATCCTGCGGCCAGAAGACCAGGCCGAAGAAATAGAACTTGCGCGCCGGCAGGTCGTGAAGAAAGGCCGGCCGGCCTCCCCATTGCAGCCAGGGGAGGCCGTAGAGCAGACCCAGGGTGAGAAAGAGGGCCGCGATGCGCAGCCGCGAGAAGCGGCCGTGCACGATGCGCGGATGAACCTTCTGATGAACCGAGAAGAAGGAGTTGCTGCCGATTTTGCTGCCCGTGGTCATGACCCCTTCTGAAGGCCGTAGACGTAGGCCGTGAGCAGGCGGACCTTGGCCGCGCCGAGGAACTCTCCGTGCGGCGGCATCATGCCCTGTCGGCCACCCGAGATCGTCCGGGTGATCGCCTGCTCCGAGCCGCCGTACTGCCAGATGTCGTTGGTGAGGTCGGGGGCGCCGACCGCAGGGTTGCCCTTGCCGGAGATCCGGTGGCAGGAGAAGCAGAGCATCTCGAACTTCTGCTGGCCGGCGGCGACGAGCTCGGGCTTGGTGGCGCGGCCGGTGAAGTTGAGCACGAATTGCACGAGCTCGGCCACACCCTCCTTGCCTACCGCCGGCTCCCAGGCTGCCATGTTGCCTTGCCGTCCGCCGGTAATGGTGGTCTCGATCGCTTCCGGCGTCCCGCCCCACTTCCACTCCTCGTCCCGCAGATTCGGATAGCCCGGCGCGCCACCGGCGTCGGAACCGTGGCAGGCGGTGCAATAGTTGAGGAAGAGGCGCTTGCCGATCTTCCGGGCTTCCGGATCCTGAGCGAGCGTAAGGACGTCCATCGACTCGTAGCGGGCGTAGATCGGGCCGTACGTAGCGTCGGCCGAAGCCACCTCCGCGCGGTACTGGTCCTCCTGCGACCAACTCTTCGTACCCGTCCAGAAGCCGAGGCCGGGGAAGAGCACGAGATAGACCGCTGCGAAGGCGATCGTGCCGTGGAAGAGCCAGCGCCACCAGCCGGGAAGCGGGTTGTTGAGCTCGCGCAGGTCCTCGTCCCAGACGTGACCGGTGGTCTCCGCCTCGTCCGGCCGGCGGCCGCGGGTGACCGCGACGAGGAAGACGAAGCAGGCGATCAGGCTCAGGATCGAGGCGATACCGATGAACCAGGGCCAGAAGTTGCTGGTGAAGTCGCTCATTTCGTGTTCCTCGCTGGCTCACCTGCCGGAAGATCCTCTTCGAACGGGATGCGCTCGGCCTCGGCGAACTCCGCCTGGGCGCGCCGGCTCCAGGCCCAGACCACGATGCCGACGAAACCGGCCGCGGCGGCCAGGGTGAAGATGTTCTGCATCAGGATGGGGTTCATGCTCACCTCCGGGCCTTCACGGCGGTGCCCAGATTCTGCAGGTAGGAGATGAGCGCATCGAGCTCGGTCTTGCCTTCGAGGTCTGCCGGAGCGGCTTCGATCTGCTCGTCGGTATAGGGCGAGCCGAGTTTGCGCAGGGTGCGCATCTTCGCCTGGATTACGCCTGGGTCGGAGCCGGACGCGGGCGCCTGGGCGAGCCAGGGGAAGCCGGGCATGATCGATTCCGGCACCAGGTCGCGGGGGTTGATGAGGTGCTGGTGGTGCCATTCGTTCGAGTAGCGGCCGCCGACCCGGGCGAGGTCGGGACCGACGCGGCGCGAGCCGAACAGGAACGGCCGGTCATAGACGAACTCGCCGGCCACCGAATAGTGCCCGTAGCGCTCGGTTTCGGCGCGGAACGGCCGGACGAGCTGTGAGTGGCAGACGCCGCAGCCTTCGCGGATGTAGATGTCGCGGCCGGTCAAGTCGAGCGCCGAATAGGGCGCGAGGCCTTCGACCGGCACGGTGGTCGACTTCATGTACCAGAGCGGAACGATCTGGACGAGGCCGCCGACGCTGATCGCGAGCAGGATGCCGATGATCAGCAGGGCGACGTTCTTTTCGATCTTCTCGTGCGGATAGGGCTGGGTCATGGCGCTCTCCGATAACCTCAGTTGGGGCTCAGTGGGCCAAACCCGGGATGGGCATTTCGACCGTGCGGGCGCCACGCGTCGTCCGCACGAGGTTGTAGACCATGATCAGCATCCCTGTGAAATAGAGGACTCCGCCGAGGAAGCGCACCAGGTAGTAGGGGTGCATCGCCTGTACGGTCTCGACGAAGTTGTAGGTCAGGTTGCCTTCGCCGTCCACCGCCCGCCACATGAGACCCTGCATGACGCCGCCGGCCCACATCGAGGTGATGTAGAGGACGATGCCGACGGTGGCGATCCAGAAATGGAGCTCGGCGAGCTTGTTGCTGTAGAGCTCCCTGCCGAAGAGCTTCGGGATCAGGAAGTAGAGCGCCCCGATCGACACGAAGCCGACCCAGCCCAGGGCGCCTGAGTGGACGTGCCCGACCGTCCAGTCGGTGAAGTGCGAGAGCGCGTTCACCGTCTTGATCGACATCATCGGTCCTTCGAAGGTCGACATGCCGTAGAACGACAGCGAGACGATCAGGAACTTGAGGATCGGATCGGTGCGCAGCCGGCTCCAGGCGCCCGAGAGGGTCATCATGCCGTTGATCATGCCGCCCCAGGAGGGGGCGAGCAGCACCAGCGAGAAGACCATGCCGAGCGACTGCGCCCAGTCGGGGAGCGCCGAGTACAGGAGGTGATGGGGGCCGGCCCAGATGTAGGTGAAGATCAGCGCCCAGAAGTGCACCACCGAGAGGCGGTAGGAGTAGATGGGTTTCCCGACCTGCTTGGGGATGAAGTAATACATGATGCCGAGGAAGCCGGCGGTGAGGAAGAAGCCGACCGCATTGTGGCCGTACCACCACTGGATCATGGCGTCCTGGACGCCGGCGTAGGCCGAGTAGGACTTGAGCCAACCCACCGGCAGCGCCAGGCTGTTGACGATGTGCAGCATCGCCACCGCCAGGATGAACGACATGAAGAACCAGTTGGCGACGTAGATGTGTTTCACCCGCCGCTTGGCGATGGTGCCGATGAAGACGACGGCGTAGGCCACCCAGACGACGGCGATCAGGATGTCGATCGGCCACTCGAGCTCGGCGTACTCCTTGCTCGTCGTGATCCCGAGCGGCAGCGAGACTGCCGCGGCGACGATCACCAGTTGCCAGCCCCAGAAGGTGAAGGCGGCGAGCTTCTCGCCGAAGAGGCGCACCTGGCATGTGCGCTGCACGACGTAGTAAGAGGTCGCGAACAGCGCGCAGCCGCCGAAGGCGAAGATCACCGCGTTGGTGTGCAGCGGGCGGAGGCGCCCGAAGCTGATCCACTGCAGGTCGAAGTTGAGCGCCGGCCAGACGAGCTCGGCGGCGATCCAGAGGCCGACCAGCATGCCGACCACCCCCCAGACCACCGACATGACGGCGAACTGGCGCACGACTTTGGTGTTGTAAGTCTCTTCCTCGGCAATTTGAGCCATCTGAGCCATTCCCTCTCCCTTGACCCGCGATCGGACCGGCATCTCTTGGCGGAAACTCTAGCGAGGACTCGGCGGCCGGCGGCTACCCCTACGGGTGGTCACCCGAAGGTGCAGGGCGGGGGGCGGCCTGTTGCAAGGCGGTAGCATTCGTGGCGTGTCGACCTGCTTCCACTGTGGCCTGCCCCAGCCCGCTGGCGCGACCTGGAGCTTCGTGCTCGACGGGGAGGCGCGGCCGCTCTGCTGTGCCGGCTGCGAGGCCGTGGCGCGTGCCATCGTGGCGAGCGGCGGGGGCGACTACTACCGCCTGCGCACGGAGCTCCCGCCCCAGGGGCGCGAGCTCGTGCCGGACTTTCTCGGCCAGTTGGCGGTCTACGACCACCCGGCCGTCCAGCGCACGATGGTGCGCGACTCGGGCGACCTCAAGGAGGCGGCGCTCCTGCTCGAGGACCTCTCCTGCGCCGCCTGCGTCTGGCTCGCCGAGAGGAGCGTCGGCGGGCTCGCCGGCGTGCGCGAGTTCTCGATCAACTACGCCACCCGCCGCGCCCTGGTGCGCTGGGATCCGGCGACGGCGAGCCTGTCGCGCGTCCTCCAGGCGATCGCCGCGATCGGTTTCACCGCCCACCCGTACGACCGCGAGCGCGCCCAGGAGGTGCTGGCGCGCGAACGCCGCGACCGCCTGCTGCGCTTCCTGGTCGCCGGGGCGCTCGGCATGCAGGTGATGACCCTCGCGGTGGCGCTCTATGCCGGCGCTTTCTCCGGCATGGAGGAGCCGTTCCGCAAGTTCTTCCGCTGGACGAGCCTGCTGCTCACCGCGCCGGTGCTGCTCTACTCGGCGCGGCCGTTCTTCGCCGGGGCGTTTAAGGACCTGAGCCACGCCCGCGTCGGCATGGACGTGCCGGTCGCGCTCGGACTGACGCTCGCCTATTTCGGCAGCGTCTGGGCGACGCTCGCCGACCGCGGTGAGGTCTACTTCGACTCGGTCGTCATGTTCGTCTTCCTGCTGCTCGGGGCCCGCGTGCTCGAGCTCGTGGCGCGCGAGCGCGCCGTGCGCGAGCAGGAGTCGGTGGTGCGCAGCGTCCCGGCAACTGCGCGCCGGCTGGCTCCCGAGGCCGCGGGTGGTGGCGAGACGATCGTCGCCACGGTCGAGCTCGCGGTGGGGGACCGTGTGCGGATTCTCCCCGGCGAGAGCGTGCCGGCCGACGGCGTCATCGAGGACGGACTGTCGTCGCTCGACGAGGCGCTGCTCACTGGCGAGAGCGTGCCGGTGGCGCGCGCGGCAGGGGAGCGCGTCATCGGCGGCGCGGTCAACGTCGAAAGCCCGCTCGTCGTTCGGGTCACGGCGGTCGGCGAGGGGACGGTGCTTCAGGCGCTGCTGGGGCTCGTCGAGCAGGCGCTCGCCGCGAAGCCCGAGATCTCGCGCGTCGCCGACCGCACCGCGCAGTGGTTCGTGCGCCGCATCCTGGTGCTCGCAGCGGGCGTCGGCCTCTACTGGGCCTGGGCCGACCCGGAACGGGTCCTGCCGACCGTCATCGCGGTGCTCGTCGTCTCCTGCCCGTGCGCGCTCTCGCTGGCGACCCCGGTGGCGCTCGCCGCGGCGAGCGGGGCGCTGGCGCGACGCGGGCTTCTCGCGACCCGTGGTCACGCCATCGAGACCCTCGGCCGCGCCGACCTCTTCGTCTTCGACAAGACCGGCACGCTGACCACGGGAAAGCTCCGGGTGGATGAGGTCGTGCCGCAGGCGCCGTGGAGCGCCGCCGAGATTCTCGGGATCGCCGCGGCGCTCGAGCGCGGCTCCGAGCATCCGATCGCCGGCGCGATCGCGAGCGCGAGTGCAGTGGCGAACGGCGGCGTGATCGCCACCTCTCTCGTCGCCCTCCGTGATCTCCGCGATCTCCGAAATGTCCCCGGCCGCGGGTTGACGGCGACTGTGGAAGGGGAGCGCGTCGCGCTCGGCTCGCCGGGCTTCGTCGCCGACCAGCTGGGTCTCGCCTTGCCGCCGGAGATCGCCGCGCTCGCCGCCCGCGAACGGACGATGGTGGTCCTCGCCGGCGAGTCGGGGGTGCGCGGCGCGATCCTGCTCGACGACTCGCTGCGACCCGAGAGCCCCGCGCTGGTCGCCGAGCTGCGCCGCGCGGGCAAGCGCGTGCTGCTCCTTTCGGGCGACGAACCCGGAGCGGTGCGCCGGATCGCCGCCGCCGCCGGCATCGACGAGTGGGAAGGGGGCGCCTCCCCCGAGCGCAAGGTGGAGCGGGTGCGCGAGCTCACGGCCTCCGGTGCGGTGGTCGCGATGGTCGGCGACGGCGTCAACGACGCCGCGGCGCTCGCCGCGGCTCCGGTCTCGGTGGCGATGGGGAGCGGCGCCTTCCTTGCGGCGGCGACCGCCGACGCCGTGCTGCTGTCGAACCGGCCGCAGGATCTGGGCTTCGCGGTCCGCCACGCGGCGCTCGCGATCCGCCGGGTGAAGCAGAACTTCGCCCTCGCCTTCGGTTACAACCTGATCGTCATCCCGCTCGCCGCCATGGGCCGCATTCCACCCTGGGCGGCCGCCATCGGCATGTCGGCGAGCTCGGCAATGGTGGTCCTGAACGCCCTGCGTCTGCGCTCGACGGCCGACGACGCCGGTTCCCGGAGGGCCGCCTGATGGAGTCCGTCTTCCTGCTCGTCCCCCTCGCCGCCGTGCTCGCCATGGGCACAGTCGCTGCGCTCTTCTGGGCGGTGCGCTCCGGCCAGTTCGAAGACCTCGAAGGCCCCGCCCACCGCATCCTGATGGACGACGACCCTCCGCCGCCACCCGACCAGCCCGAACAGGGGCACGACCCAGGGACACACAAACGGGACACACAAAAAGGACACACAAATAGCGTGTCCATCCCGCCGCCGTGACCTTTTTGTGTGTCCCATTTGTGTGTCCCCGAGCATTTAGCATTTCGCGATCCACCCCTGACGAAAGTTAGGGGTGGGGTGCGACTTTCTGCATGGTCCGGGGGCCGGGCCGGTTGCTAGGGTGCGACGATGCTCCTGTTCCGTTCGCCCTGTCCGGCTGTCTCATCCTGCGGCCCCTTCCCGAAAGGATCTCCCATGCGCCATCGCATCGCCCTCCTGCTCGCCCTGGCCCTGATCGTGACGCCCACGCTGGCTCGCGCGGTGGATCACAACGTCAGCGTCGGTCCCGGCAATGTTTTCTCACCGCAAACGGTCAACATCAACGCCGGCGACCGCGTCATCTGGACCCGCCTGGGCGGCACCCACAACGTCAACTCCGACACCGGTCTCTTCGGCAATGCGCTCAGCAGCTCCTGGAGCACCCACACCGTGACTTTCGGAGGTACCGGCACGTTCGGCTACCACTGCGAGGCGCACGGCAATCCGGGCGTCAACATGTTCGGCACGGTCATCGTGACCGGCGGCGGTGGCGGCGGTGCCGGCTCGCTGCAGTTCAGCACCGGCAGCACCTCGGTGGGCGAGAACGCCGGCACGAAGACGTTTACCGTCACCCGCACCGGCGGCGACAACGGCCCGGTCTCGGTGGACTACGAGACCGTGAACGGCAGCGCGACGTTCCCCGGCGATTACATCCAGTCCAACGACCGGCTCGAGTGGGCCGACAACGACGACAACCCCAAGACCTTCACCGTGCCGATCGTCAACGACAGCGTCGAGGAGCCCAACCAGTCGTTCTCCGTTCAGCTCGTGAACCCGCTCGGCGGCGCAACCATCGGCACCAACAACGACATCGTCGTGACGATCAACGACGACGACGAGCCCTCGGGCAGCCCGGGCACGATCCGCTTCACCAGCGCCACCGCGGGCGTGAGCGAGAGCCAGCCGAACGTCACCCTGACCGCCGAGCGGGTCAGCGGCTCGACCGGCCCCGTCTCGGTTCTGCTGTCGACCGCCAACGGCACGGCGAGCGCCGGCTCCGACTATCAGGCGGTTTCGAACGCCGTCCTCTCGTGGGGCAACGGCGACAGCAGCAACAAGACGCTCCAGGTGCCGATCGTCGGCGACTCGAACGAAGAGTCGAACGAGACCTTTACCGCGACCCTCTCGGCGCCCACCGGCGGCGCGACGATCGGGAGTCCGGCGACCACGACCGTGACCATCAACGACGACGACGTCACCTGCAGCCCGTGCGTCGCTGACGCCACGACCCTCTGCCTCGCCGGCGGCTCGGGCGATCCCAATCGCTTCCGGGTGCGGGTCAACTGGGAGAACTTCCAAGGCGGCACCGGAGCGGGCTTCGCAGTCCCCTTCACCCCCGATTCGGGCTTCTTCTACTTCTTCAGCCCGAACAACCTGGAGCTTCTGGTGAAGATGGTCCGCGGCTGCGGCACGGCGTTGAACGCCTACTGGTTCTTCTACGCCGCGGCGAGCAACGTCGGGCTCGAGTACGAGGTGCTCGACACGACGGCCTGCGTGACGAAGACCTACTCGAATCCGGTCGGCAACTTCGCCTCGTTCGGCGACATCAACGCCCTCGCGACCTGTCCGTGAGCGGCGAGCCCACGAGTCTTCGTGCCGGCGGCCCACTTCTGGCCGCCGGCCTCGTTCTCCTGATCTTCGCGGGTGCTCCGGCGCTGGCGCTCCCAGGATTCACCGAAGAGCTCGACGCCACGCGCACCGAGGCCTGGGCCATGCGCTGGTTCGCCGCGGTCGCGACGCCGACGATGTTCGGCGTCGCCGGCGAGACCGAGCCGTGGAGTTTCGACCTCGCCCTCGAGGGTGGCTCGATTCCCTCGCTCTCCGAGGACGAGCGCCGCGTCGGCTTCAACGGCACCAAGGTGGAAGACCTGAATCGCGCTCCACTGTTCGGCCGCCCGGTCGTCCGTCTCGGCCTGCCGGGCGACTTCACGCTCTCCGCCGGCTGGGTGCCGCCGATCGACTTCGACGGCGTCACTCCCAATCTGCTCTCGCTCGCTCTCGCCCGGCCGCTCTGGACGGGGGAGCGCGGGCGACTGGGGGCGCAAGCTTTCTACCTCGACGGCAAGATCGAAGGCGACATCACCTGTCCGCAGACGGAAGTCGACGCCGGCGACGACCCGGTCGGAAACCCCTTCGGCTGCGAAGAGGCCTCGGCCGACACGATGTCGATCACCTCGTGGGGCATCGAGCTCGGCTACGCCTGGCAGGCGACCCCGAAGGTGGAGCTTTTCGTCACCGGCCTCTGGCAGCAGCTCGACAGCGAGTTCCAGGTGCGGGCTCTCTATTCGGACTTCGAGGACCGCAACAAACTCGTCTACGACGGCGACGACCTCGCCTGGACGGCAGGCCTCGGCTGGCAGGCGACCGAGAAGCTCCGCCTCGCCGGCGAGCTCTTCTATTCCGCCCTGGACGTCGTCCGCGACCCGACCGGCCAGGGCCCGAGCGAGAACGACCCGCTGTTCAACTTTCGTCTGATGGGGACTTACAAGCTCCGCTGAGGCGGGACGGTGCGGGGACACACAAACGGGACACACAAAAAGGACGCACAAATGGCGGGTCCGTCCCTCCTCTGAGTCCTTTTTGTGTGTCCCGTTTGTGTGTCCCCGAAGTGCATCTGGTATTTTCCGCAGGCCTCGGCCGGGCAACCTTCATGCGGGCTGGGCGTAGTTAGACCTCGAACCGATCCTTCCGTCAGGAGATCCGCCCGATGACGCTTTGCGCCCGCCTGTCGTTCCTCGTTCTTTGCCTCGTTGCACTCTTCTGTCTGCCGGCGCCCGCGCCCGCCGATGACGGTCACGCCCATGGACCGGCGATCTCCTCGGCCAACCTTCATCCGAGCCAGGTCGCCGCTGAGGCGCCCCCTGCGGCCGACGACACGAAAGACGTGGTCGACGCGATGAAGGAGAAGGAGGCCGACGCCAAGGCGGACGACAAGCCGAAGTGGGACGTCAACAATCCGCCCGGGCCGCATCACGACGTCGCGATCGACGTCGACGAGGGGACCTGGATGACGGTCGACATCTCGCCC